>CBDTYI010000025.1:0-16135 GCA_965364565.1 uncultured Gammaproteobacteria bacterium
GCATCGACGACGCCAAGGCCGCGCAGTGGCGGTATATCCGTTTCGGCGTCGCCGGGGGTGCGGCGATGCCGGTCGAGCTGCTCAGCCGCTTCGAAGCGCGTTTTGGCTTCCCGATCTTGGAAGGTGACGGCCCGACTGAGTGTTCGCCGGTGACCTGCGTCAATCCGCTCAACGGTATGCGCAAACCGGCTTCAGTGGGGCTACCGGTGCCCGGTGTCGAGATCCGCATCCTCGATGACCGGGGACAGCAGCTCGCCAGCGGCGAGATCGGCGAGATCTGCGTGCGAGGCCCGAACGTCATGCGAGCTTACTGGGGCCTCCCCGAGGCGACCGCCGAGACCTTTGTCGGCGACTGGTTGCGTACCGGCGATCTCGGCTATCTTGACGAAGACGGCTACGTTTTCATCGTCGACCGCAAGAAAGACATGATCATCGTCAACGGCATGAACGTGTATCCGCGCATGATCGAGGAGGTGCTGTACCAGTACCCGGCGATCAGCGAGGCGGCGGTGGTCGGTGAGCCGCACAGTTCGCACGGGGAGATCGTTGTCGCCTATGTGGTGCCGCGTGAGGGCGAGACGCTCGACGACCGGGACCTGCGTGCCTTCTGCCGTGACCAGCTCGGCCAGCATCAGATGCCGCGCCGCTTCGAGGTCCGTGACAGCCTGCCGAAAAGCGCGACCGGCAAGATTCTTAAAAGGGAGCTCCGTCGCGCCGGTGAGATCGAGCGCGGGGTCGAACCCGGCTGAAGGCTCGTCAGAGCCCTGATTTGGGTCGGGTCCGGTACCAGTAGACTGCGGCGATCGTCGCGAGGAACAGCGTGGCCATCCAGCCGGTGATGTCGTCGTATCCGGCGCCGACCCATGCCGAGGGCCGGCCGTCGACCAGCGTCGTGTCGGTCAGGTATTTGAACAGCTTGATGATCATCACCCAGCCCGCATGGATGCCGATTGCCCAGAGGATGCCGCCGGTGCGTTCGCGCACCATGCTCAAAAACACGCCGACCACGACCAAAGTGACAAAGCTGTCGGCAATCGGGGCGAAGTCGCCCAATCTGGCAAGGCCCCCGGCGATCATGCGCAAGGCCTCGGCAGTGGTGAAATCCGCATCGCCGAGCGCCTCTGGCTTGATGAAGTGCAACGCCGCATAGAGCCACGCGGTCAGCAGTGCCGTCGACCAGAAGCCGAGTGTGCGGCGCATGCCGCTGTGCATCAGCCCGCGGAACAGGGTCTCCTCGATGAAACCCACGGCTAGCCCTGATAAAAGACCGGAAATCAATGTCTTGATGAAAAAGTAGGGGGTCCACCTGTCATCCCGCACTGCGAAATGGTGCATGTCCAACAGCCACTGGGTGCCGGTCAGCAAAAGCATGATGACGACCCCTATCAGAATCCCCTTGACCACTGCTGTCCAGCCTGCCCGCCAGGGCAGCGTATAACCGGCGGCCTGCCAGCTGTTCAGCGCCATCAGTCGCAGGAACCAGGGCAGCATCAGCGCGGCGGTCAGCATGGGTACCCGATAAAGGCTGCTCGCGGGTTCCAGGCCGATGCCATAGAGCAACAGTGTTTGCAGCGGCGGTACGACCAGGGTGGCGAGGCCGAGGAAGGTCAGCATGTAGACGAGGAACAGAGCGAAGACAGACATGGTTGGCGGGCGGCTAGCGTCTGAGAGCGATGTTTTTGGCAGCGTTCGAACTTGTTATAATGCTTGATTCCCACCGGCTTGGCGAAAGTGGCGGAATTGGTAGACGCGCTGGATTTAGGTTCCAGTGGGGCAACCCGTGAGAGTTCGAGTCTCTCCTTTCGCACCAGAACAACGACTTCACCCCGGTACCGGCCGACAGGGGGATGACACGCCAAGTGCCGGTTAGCGGTTAATGCATCTCAGAACGAGGTAAAGAAATGCAAGTCTCTGTTGAAACGACCAGTGGGCTGGGGCGCCGCATGACGGTGCAGATCCCGGCCGAGCAGATAGATCAACAAGTGCAGAGCAAGCTCCAGCAGCTCGCACGCTCGGTGCGCCTGGATGGTTTCCGCCCGGGCAAGGTGCCGCTCAGCGTGGTGAAAAAGCGCTATGAGTCACAGGTGCGTTCAGAGACCACCGGCGAGTTGATCGCGTCCAGCTACGAGCAGGCGTTGCAGCAGGAGAACCTGAGGCCGGCCGGCGAGCCGGATATCGAGCAGACACGCAACCAGCCCGGCCAGGCGCTGGAATACGTCGTGACCTTCGAGGTGTATCCGGATGTCGAGCCGCCCGAAATTGCGGAGCTCACCATCGAGCGGCCGGTTGCCGAAGTAACCAGTGCCGACGTCGATAACATGCTGGAAAAGCTGCGTAAACAGCGCGTTACCTGGACCAAGGTGGAACGCCCGTCGGCCGACGGCGATCGGCTGGAGATCGATTTCAAGGGTACCATCGATGGCCAGCCCTTCAGTGGCAACTCTGCCAGCAATGTACCGCTGGAGCTCGGCAGCGGCGCCATGATACCCGGTTTCGAAGAGCAGCTGACAGGCAGCAGCGCCGGTGACCGCAAAACCATCGAAGTCACGTTCCCCGAGGACTACACCTCCAAAGAAGTGGCCGGCAAGACGGCGCAATTCGATGTCAGCGTCAATGCTGTCGCCGAGGCCGTGTTGCCTGAGCTGGACGACGCGTTTGCGAAAACCTTCGGCGTGGGCGACGGCGGGCTGGACAAACTGCGTGAAGAAGTGCGGCGGAACATGGCACGTGAACTGGATGCAGCGGTCAAGAGCCGGGTCAAACAGCAGGTGTTCGACTCCCTGCTGGCAAAAGCCGACATCGATGTGCCGGCCGCGCTGATCGATCAGGAAGTCGAGGCCCTGATCAAGAAAGAAGGCGACGCTGCCGATGCAGGGGCCGACCGCAGCCGCTATGAGCAGGAGGCCAGAAGGCGTATCTGCCTCGGGCTGCTGATTGCCGAACTCATCAAGCGCCATCAGCTGCAGGTGGATCCGGAACGGGTCCGGGAAACCATCGAGACGCTGGCGCAGTCCTACGAAAAGCCCGAAGAAGTGGTGCAGTGGTATTACAGCAATCAGGACATGCTGGCCGGTATTCAGACCCTGGTGATGGAGGATACGGTCGTGGAGTGGATTGCAGACCAGGCGAAGACCGAAGACAAAGCATATACTTTTGAGGAACTTATGCAGGCCTGATGCAGGTCTGCCCGGTAGAAGGAAGCATTCCAATGTCCGATAGCAACAGCCAAGGCGGAGCGGGGAACATACAGGCGCTGAACCTGGTTCCGATGGTCATCGAACAGACCGCACGCGGCGAGCGTGCCTATGACATCTATTCCAGATTGCTCAAAGAACGGGTCGTTTTCGTGGTCGGTCCGGTCGAGGACTACATGGCCAACGTGGTGGTCGCGCAGCTGCTGTTCCTCGAGTCCGAAAACCCGGACAAGGATATCCACCTGTATATCAACTCGCCGGGCGGTTCGGTCACGGCGGGTCTCGCCATCTACGACACCATGCAGTTCATCAAAGCCGATGTGAGTACCATGTGCATCGGGCAGGCGGCCAGCATGGGCGCCGTACTGCTGGCTGGTGGCGCGCACGGCAAACGCTACTGTCTGCCGCATTCGCGCATGATGATCCACCAGCCGCTCGGCGGCTTTCAGGGCCAGGCCACCGACATCGACATACACGCCAGAGAGATTCTCCTGGTCAGGGAGCGCCTGAACCGGATTCTGGCCGATCATACCGGTCAGTCGCTGGAGAAGATCCAGGCCGATACCGACCGGGACAACTTCCTTGGCGCCGAGCAGTCCAAGGAATACGGGCTGATTGACGACATTCTGGTATCCCGGAACAAGCTTGCGGAACAGGCCGCCAAGGACTGAGTGCAACGCTGTTGCGCGCACCTTAGCGGCTGAAAAAACCGCAGATTACTGCCGGAAACACTTGTCAGCCGCGGCCGTACGTAGTTGAATAACGACTACAGGTTTTCCAGCGGTGCTCGGTGTTCAGTCAGCTCGTCTGTCTGCCGCTGAATAAGGCCAGAGGGAGCTGCAAGTCGGGGAATTTCCATGAGTAACGATCGAAACGGTAAGGGCGACGACGGAAAACTGCTGTACTGCTCATTCTGCGGCAAGAGCCAGCACGAAGTGCGCAAGCTGATCGCCGGGCCCTCTGTGTTCATCTGCGACGAATGTGTCGAACTGTGCAACGACATCATTCGCGAAGAAATGCAGGAAAAGACCTCGAGCGGCGGCAACAAACTGCCCAAGCCAGCCGAGATCAACACGGTTCTGGACGAGTACGTGATCGGGCAGCGGGTCGCCAAGAAAGTGCTCTCGGTGGCGGTTTACAATCACTACAAGCGGCTGGAAGCCGGGCACAAGAAAGACGAGGTGGAGCTCTCCAAGAGCAACATCCTGCTGATTGGACCCACCGGTTCCGGCAAGACCCTGCTGGCCGAAACGCTGGCGCGGCTGCTCAACGTGCCGTTCACCATCGCCGATGCCACTACTCTCACGGAAGCCGGCTACGTCGGCGAAGATGTCGAGAACATCATCCAGAAGCTGCTGCAGAAGTGCGATTACGACGTCGAGAAAGCGCAGACCGGCATCGTCTACATCGACGAAATCGACAAGATATCACGCAAGTCCGACAATCCGTCGATCACCCGTGACGTATCGGGCGAAGGTGTACAGCAGGCGTTGCTCAAGCTCATCGAGGGTACGGTGGCTTCGGTGCCCCCGCAGGGCGGCCGCAAGCACCCGCAGCAGGAATTTCTGCAGGTCGACACGTCGAATATCCTGTTCATCGTCGGCGGCGCTTTTGCCGGGCTGGAAAAGATCATCAAGAACCGCTCGGAAAAGGGTGGTATCGGCTTCTCCGCGCAGGTCAAGACCAAGGACGAGAACGTCAATGTTGGCGAAATACTCTACGACGTCGAACCGGAAGACTTGATCAAGTTCGGGCTCATCCCCGAGTTTGTGGGTCGCCTGCCGGTCGTGGCGACGCTGGAAGAGCTGGATGAGGATGCGCTGGTATCCATCCTGACCGAACCCAAGAATGCACTGACCAAACAGTACGCCAAGCTGTTCGAGATGGAAGGTGTAGAGATCGAGTTCCGTGAAGATGCGCTGCGGTCGGTTGCGAGAAAGGCCATGGCTCGCAAAACGGGCGCCCGCGGCCTGCGAACCATCCTCGAGCACGTACTGCTGGATACCATGTACGAGTTGCCCTCTCTGGAGAATGTCCAGAAAGTCGTCATCGATGAGCGGGCCATCGCAGGTGAATCGGAGCCCTACCTGGTGTACGACTCCGAGCCCGAGCAGCGCGCAGCGTCAGACTAACGTCATTCATCCCATTGCTGCCGCCGGGTGCGGCCGCATCGCGTGCCTCTGCCAGCTGGCGCCACAACGCCCGGTATTTCCCTCCAGTTCCCAGGCTCCCCGCGCACTGTGTGCCGGCTCGGCGATACGTGGCTCACTTTTTGCAAAACGTTCCTGGGGGATGAAAAACGCCATTGAAATGGCTTATGGTTGTCCCCATATCATGCCAGGGAGCAGTAAGCTGTACGGAAGCTCCCCGATCAGAACCGGACACGAGGTATCCTCCGATGGAGCAGAGTGAAAACACCCCTGTAGAACAAGGAACATCAACGGCCGTGGTCCCCGTCTTACCGTTGCGGGATGTCGTGGTCTACCCGCACATGGTCATTCCGCTGTTTGTGGGGCGTGAGAAATCCATCCGTGCGCTGGAATCAGCCATGGATGACGACAAGAGAATCCTGCTGGTGGCGCAGAAGAGCGCCGAAGTCGACGACCCTCAGGTCAGCGATATTCACGAAATCGGAACTCTGTCCACCATTCTGCAACTGCTCAAACTGCCGGATGGAACCGTAAAAGTCCTGGTCGAGGGTGCCCAGCGCGCTTCCGTGGTCGGTTTTCAGACCACCGAAGAATTCTTCTCCGCTGCGATTGAAATCAAGAGCGGCGGGGAGCATGCGGGTGAGCGCGAGACAGAGGTTCTGATGCGCTCGCTTCTGACTCTGTTCGATCAGTACGTCAAGCTCAATAAGAAAGTACCGCCGGAGATCCTTACCTCGCTGTCGGGCATCGACGAGCCCGGACGGCTGGCCGACACCATTGCCGCGCACATGGCGCTCAAGCTGGACGAGAAGCAGCGTATCCTCGAGATCGAGGACGTGCGTCAGCGCCTCGAGCACCTGATGGGTATCATCGAAGCCGAGATCGATGTACTGCAGATCGAGAAACGCATCCGCGGGCGCGTCAAGCAACAGATGGAAAAGAGCCAGCGCGAGTACTATCTCAACGAGCAGATGAAAGCCATCCAGAAAGAACTGGGTGAAATGGACGATGTGCCCAACGAAGTCGATGAACTGCAGGAAAAGATCGACAAGGCGGGCATGAGCAAGGAGGCCAAGACCAAGGCCAACGCGGAGCTCAACAAACTGAAGATGATGTCGCCCATGTCGGCGGAAGCGACCGTGGTGCGAAATTACATCGACTGGCTGGTCAGTGTGCCGTGGAAGAAACGCACCAAGATCCGCCACGATCTGGCACGCGCCGAAACCGTGCTCGACGAAGATCACTACGGCCTGGAGAAGGTCAAGGAGCGGATCCTGGAGTACCTCGCGGTGCAGCAGCGGGTGCGTAAGCTGAAAGGGCCAATCCTCTGCCTGGTGGGGCCTCCGGGCGTCGGCAAGACCTCGTTGGGGCGTTCCATTGCGCGCGCGACCAATCGCAAGTTCACGCGCATGTCCCTGGGCGGGGTGCGCGACGAGGCCGAGATCCGTGGTCATCGGCGCACCTATATCGGTTCGCTGCCGGGCAAGATCGTTCAGAACCTGTCCAAGGTAGGGGTGAGAAACCCGCTGTTCCTGCTGGATGAAATCGACAAGATGTCGATGGATTTTCGCGGTGACCCGTCTTCGGCACTGCTCGAAGTGCTGGACCCGGAACAGAACAGCACCTTTGGCGATCACTACCTGGAGGTCGATTTCGACCTCTCTGACACCATGTTTGTCGCCACCGCCAATTCGCTGAACATCCCCGGCCCGTTGCTGGATCGCATGGAGGTGATTCGCATCCCCGGTTATACCGAAGACGAAAAGATCAATATTGCCACCCGCTATCTGCTGGCGAAGCAGATCAAGAACAACGGTCTCAAGGACAGTGAGCTGCACATCAGCGAAAACGCCATCCGCGACGTGATTCGTTTCTATACCCGCGAGGCGGGTGTGCGCAGTCTGGAACGTGAAATCGCCAAGATATGCCGCAAGGTGGTCAAGGAGCTGCTGCTCGAGAAGAGTGGCGACAAGATTACGGTATCGCCACGTAACCTGGAGAAGTACCTGGGCGTGAAGCGATTCCGTTACGGCCGCGCCGAGGAGCACGATCAGATCGGGCAGGTAACGGGCCTGGCGTGGACCGAGGTGGGCGGAGAATTGCTCAGTATCGAATCGACCATCGTTCCCGGCAAGGGGCGCTTGATCCACACCGGCCAGCTGGGCGACGTGATGCAGGAATCGATTCAGGCGGCGACCACCGTGGTGCGCAGCCGCGCCGAAGCACTGGGCGTGGAAGAGGATTTCTATCAGAAATACGACATCCACGTGCATGTGCCCGAAGGCGCCACGCCCAAGGACGGCCCCAGTGCCGGCGTGGGCATGTGTACCGCACTGGTGTCGGCTTTGACCCGGATTCCGGTACGCGCCGATGTGGCCATGACGGGTGAAATCACGCTGCGCGGCGAGGTGTTGCCGATCGGCGGTCTGAAAGAGAAGCTGCTGGCGGCTCACCGGGGCGGTATTACCACCGTGCTGATTCCGGAAGAAAACCGCAAGGATCTCGCCGAAATCCCCAAGAATGTCAAAGACAAGCTCGACATCCGGCCGGTGAAATGGATCGATGAAGTACTGCAGGTGGCGTTGCAGCATCCCCCAGTTCCAGTGACTGACAAGGGCGTCGCGAAACCGGAAGAGAAAGTCAAGGAAAAGAGCAAACCGGGCAGTAAGAGCAAGTCAGTGCGAACCCACTGAGACGTGCCACAGCCTGCCTGCCCGCGCGCCCAGCACCGTCTGGCGCGCGGGCAGGCAGGCTTTTTATTTGACGGCCCGGCAAGCCGCTTGGTATAAATTCGCCCTTACGTTTTGGGGGCTCCAAATCAATCACGGTTTTTGATTCAGGGTTCGTCTTCGGGACACCGAACCACGTAAGCTATGTTGGATAATTTTCTAATCGAATGTGAGGATCACATGAATAAAGCCGAATTTATTGACGCCGTCGCAAGTTCCGCCGACCTTTCCAAAGCGGATGCGACCAAGGCTGTCGACGCCATGATCGACACCGTAACGGAATCTCTTCGTAAAGGCGATTCAGTGACCCTGGTCGGGTTTGGAACCTTCGAAGTACGGGAGCGCGCCGCGCGCGCCGGCCGCAACCCCCAGACGGGCGAGACGATCCAGATCAAGGCTTCCAAAGCGCCGGCTTTTAAGGCTGGTAAAGCATTTAAGGATGCCGTAAACTAGCGCGCCTTCCCGGGGTGCTTAGCTCAGCTGGGAGAGCGTCGCCCTTACAAGGCGAATGTCGGGGGTTCGATCCCCTCAGCACCCACCAAGGTTATGGAGTGGTAGTTCAGCTGGTTAGAATACCGGCCTGTCACGCCGGGGGTCGCGGGTTCGAGTCCCGTCCACTCCGCCACCTGAAAAAACGGGCGCCCAGCGAGGGCGCCCGTTTTGCTTTCGGGCAGCGTAAATTCCAAACAACCTAAACGCGGGATAAGCCATCATGCTGCAAGCAATGCGCGATAAGGTCATGGGTGTCCTGGGCTGGATCGTGATCGGCCTGATTATCATTACCTTCGCACTGTTTGGTCTGGGGTCGTACATACAGGACAAGTCGCAGGTGTTTGCGGCCAAGGTCAACGACGTGGAGATCGCGCCGCGGGAACTGCAGATGGCCTACCAGCAGCAGCGCGACCAGATGCAGGAGATGCTCGGTGACGCCTACGATCCGGCGCTGCTGAACGACAAGCTGCTCAGACAGCGTGCGCTGGATGCTTTGATCAGCAGAGAGCTCGTGTTTCAGGCATCACAAGACGCCGGCATGGCGGTCAGCGACCAGCTGCTCGCGGCCCACATCCAGTCGGCGCCGGTGTTTCAGGAAGACGGCGGCTTTTCCGAACAGCGTTACCAGCGTTTGCTGTATCAGCAGGGCCAGACCCCGGCCAGTTTCGAATACGATACGCGCCGCGGCTTGCAGATGGAGCAGCTGCTCAACGGGCTGTCACGGAGTGCATTCGTAACCGGCTCCGAAGTGGAGCAGGCCTACCGGCTGCAGGAACAGACGCGCGATTTTTCCTACTGGATTATTGCGGCGCAGCAATTCGAGGCCGCGGTCGAGATCAGCGAGCAGCAGATCGAGGAATACTACCAGCAGCACGCCGAGGAGTTCGTCGTGCCGGAGCGCATCCGTGTCGCCTACCTTCGTCTCAGCGGCGAGGAACTCGCCGATGCTGTCGAGGTCGACGAGTCCGAGTTGCAAGCGCAGTACCAGGCCAGGAAGGATGCGCTGAAGACCCAGGAACAGCGTCGCGCCAGTCATATACTCATCCAGGTGGCAGCGGACGCCGACCCGGAGGCGCTGGATGCAGCGCGTAACAAGGCGCAGGAACTGCTGGACCAGATTCGCGACGGCGCCGATTTCGCCGAACTCGCCGCGAACAGCTCCGATGACCCGGGTTCCGCCGCGCAGGGCGGCGATCTGGGGTTTTTCGCCAAGGGTGTCATGGCGCCCGAGTTTGAAGCGAGTGCCTTCGCGCTGCAGCCGGGCGAGGTATCCGACCTGGTGCAGACCCAGTTCGGTTTCCACATCATCAAGCTGATCGAGGTCAGGGCCGGTGAAGTGCCCGCGTTCGAGGCGGTGCGTGACGAAATACTCGCAGAACTCAGGCAGCGTGGTGTCGACGATCTGTTCTACGAGCAACTCGAACAGCTGACGGATCTGAGCTATGAGCACCCCGACTCGCTGGACACCGCCGCGGAGGCGCTGGGTCTGGAAATCCAGCGCAGCGACTGGTTGACCGCCAGCGGAGGTGAGGGAATTGGCGCGTATCCGAAGCTGATGGCGGTGGTGTTCGGCGAGGACGTGCTGGAAGCGGGGCACAACAGCGAGCCGGTTGAAGTTGGTGCCAATGATGTGATCGTGGCACGTGTCGAGGAGCGCGAGGCGGCGCAACAGTTGCCGCTGGACCAAGTCAGGGATCAGATCAGCGCGGCGCTGCGCAAGCAGCTGGCCGCTCAGCAGGCACAGGCCAAAGGCGAAGCGCTGCTGGAGAAGCTGGCACAGGGTGCCTCCGCAGAGGAAATCGACGCTCGGGACTATCTGACCTCCGGCCAGGCGGAAGCGGTGAAGCGTTCCGCGTCCGAGTACAATGCCGAGGTCATGCGCGAAGCGTTCAAGCTCGCGCGACCGCAGCCCGGCGCCAGTGTCGACGCGGGGTTTGCCCTCAGCGATGGAGGATACGCGGTGGTGCGCTTGACCGGGGTCAGCGATGGCGACCCGGCCACCTTGGCGGACGACGTGCGTGACCGGCTCGCCGGCGGTTACGAAAACATGCGCCGCGCGCTCACGCTATCGACTCTGGTCGAGGACTTGCGCGAGCGCGCGGAGATCGTTATTCCGCAGGAGCAGGAGTAAGCCCGCCGCGGCGCTGAGCCGCGGGGTTCTCGCTCCGGGCCGCACCGAAAGCGAAACAGCTCGCTGCCTGCATCGCCGTAGACTTATGCCTTGCTAACCAACCGGGTCAGCGACTCCTGACATGCGTCTCAAACTCCACTGGCAGATTCTGATTGCGCTGGTTCTCGCGGTGATTGCCGGGCGTCTCAGTGGCAGCGACGGTGCCCTGTTCGGCATCGTACTGTTCCCCGTCTACGCGTTTCTGGGCACGCTGTTCATGAATGCCCTGAAGATGATCATTGTTCCACTGATCATTTCGTCGATTATCAGCGGTATTTCAGGCGTGCATGGTTCAGAGGGTCTGGGGCGGCTCGGCGCCAAGACCGTATTGTTCTACATGACGACCAGCCTGCTGGCCATTCTGGTCGGTCTGCTGTTCGTTAACCTGATCGCCCCCGGCATTATCGATGGCGAGCCGGCGCGGGAGATTCTCGGGCTCAGTCCGGAAGCCGCAGCCGAAGTCGAAGCCAGAGTGAACGGGCGCAGCGCGGCCGACCTGACCGACGTGTTCATCAGTATGGTGCCGCCTAACATTGTCCTGGCCGCTGCGGAAGGACAGATGCTGGGGCTGATCTTCTTCAGCCTGTTGTTCGGCTACTTCATGACCCGTGTTGATCGGGAAACCGGCAGCCTGCTGGCGCGCTTCTGGCAGGGTGTCGCCGACGTCATGATGGGAATGACGACCCTGATCATGAAGTTCGCGCCGCTGGGCGTGTTCGGGCTGGTTGCGAAAACGGTCGCCGGGCTGGATGCGGAACAGCTCGATGACCTGGTGGTGTCCCTGGGCAGCTTCACCCTGAGCGTGTTGCTGGCGCTGGCGGTGCACATGCTGATCACGCTGCCGCTGTTGCTGATTTTCGTCGCCGGTGTGAATCCGCTGGCGCACTTCCGGGCCATGATGCCGGCGTTGCTTACGGCGTTCTCGACGGCGTCCTCTTCGGCGACACTGCCGCTTACCATGGAATGCGTGCGCGACAACGCCCGGGTGTCCAATCGTACAGCAAGTTTTGTGCTGCCGCTGGGCGCCACGGTCAACATGGACGGTACCGCCCTGTACGAATGTGTGGCGGCCATGTTCATCGCCCAGGCGTACGGGTTGCAGCTGGATTTCGTCACCCAGTTCACCATCGTTCTGGTCGCGCTGCTGACCTCGATCGGGGTGGCCGGCATTCCGGCCGCCAGCCTGGTCGCCATCACCATCATTCTCGCGACCATCGGCCTGCCGGCGGAAGCCATCGGCCTGATACTGGCGGTCGACCGGGTGCTGGACATGCTGCGCACCTCGGTGAACGTGTTCAGCGATTCCTGCGGTGCGGTGCTGATTGCGAAGACGGAAGGCGAGACGGAAGTGCTGAGAGCGGGCTGAAAGGCCTTTTAACCACGAAGGAACACCAAGGGCACGAAGGAAAACCTTTCACTAATAAGTTCGAACTAAGGAACTTCTGATTAATTCGCTTCTCGTCATCCCGGCGCATGCCGGGATCCAGTGAATTCAACGATATGGATTCCGGCATGCGCCGGAATGACGGATTAATCAGAGGTTCCCTGAATAACTTCCAGTCCTGTTAGGGGTGCGAAGCAGGTATGATTCAGGGGCAGGGTTTCGCGCGGCTTAAACGGAAACTTCGAGTTTTCAGAGCTTCTCTCGATCGGAGTCCGAAGAAGCTGATAATCCCGGTATTCAGGAAGAAGAGCGTAGGCCTTATTTATAAGTCTTCCTTCGTGCCCTTCGTGTTCCTTTGTGGTTAAAGATTCTTTGCCTCGTCAGTCTTCCAGCGGCGGCATGCCGGTGCAGTTATAGCCGGCGTCGACGTAGGTCACCTCACCGGTAATCCCTGAGGCGAGATCGGAGCACAGGAATGCGGCGGTGTTGCCGACTTCCTCGATGGTGACGTTACGTCGCAGCGGCGCGGTGCGCTCCATCAGATCCAGCATCTTGCGAAAGTTGCTGATACCGGATGCCGCCAGCGTCTTGATCGGTCCGGCGGAAATCGCGTTCACGCGGATGCCGTCCGGGCCGAGACTCTGAGCCATGTAGCGCACGTTCGCTTCCAGACTGGCCTTGGCCAGACCCATGACATTGTAGTTCGGCATGGCTTTCTCGGCGCCGTAATAGCTCAGCGTCAGCAGCGCACCATCGCGGCCTTCCATCATGCGGCAGCCGGCCTTGGCCAGTGCCGAGAAACTGTAGGAGCTGATTTCGTGAGCGATGCGGAAGCCTTCGCGGCTGACCGACTCGAGGTAGTCGCCCTCGAGCTCGGTGCGCGGCGCATAGGCCACCGAGTGCACGATGATGTCCAGGTGATCCCAGTAATCGTCCAGATGGTCGAATACCGCTTCGATTTCTTCGTCTTCCGACACATCGCAGGGCACCGTGATTTCGGTGCCGCAATCCGCAGCCAGCTTCTCGACCCGGTCGCGCAGCTTGTCGTTCTGGAAAGTGAAGGCCAGTTCGGCTCCCTCCCGCTGCATCGCCTTGGCAATGCCCCAGGCAATGGAACGGTTGCTGGCGAGTCCGACAATGAGCGCGCGTTTGCCGTCTAGCATTCCCATGGCTGCGGCTGACCTCCTGAATTGTGGGCTGATGGCGGTAAGGTACCGGAAAACGCCTGGTACGGGAAGTCCTGTGAAACCCGGGTTGCGGGCTCTATAATGCGGGCCCATGGAGCCGCACCAACTGCCGATCCGTGCCCCGGTCACGCTTCCTGCATGGATTGCCGGCATGCTTGCCGCTATCGCCCTTGCCGGATGCAGCGAGCAGCCCTGGAACAGCCCCTATCCCGCGCAGCAGGCGGAGCAGAACATTCTGTATTCGTCCTTCAGCGAGCGGCCCAAACACCTCGACCCCGCCCAGTCCTACAGCTCCAATGAGGTTGTATTCACGGGCCAGATCTATGAACCTCCGCTGCAGTACCATTTTCTGAAGCGCCCCTATCAGCTGGAGCCGCTCACGGCGGCACAGGTACCCGCTGCCTACTATCTGGATGAGACCGGTCGACGGCTTGCCGCTGACAGCCCGGCGGCCGACATTGCCTTCAGTGTTTACGATATCGAAATAAAGCCGGGCATCCGTTACCAGCCGCATGCGGCATTCGCGCGCGACGCCGAGGGCCGGTTTCTCTACCACGGGCTGAGCGAGGCGGACCTGGAGGGAATCAATACGCTGGCCGATTTCGCCGCGACGGGCAGCCGCGAACTGGTGGCCGCCGACTACGTGTACCAGATCAAACGGCTCGCGCATCCGCGCCTGCATTCGCCGATTTTCGGTTTGATGTCGGAATACATCGAAGGACTGCAGGAGTATGCCGGCACTCTCGAGGAGGCCGACCGCGAACAGCACAGCGAGCCAGCGCAGGGGCTGTTTCTGGATCTGCGTGACTACCCGCTGTCCGGTGTGCAGGTGCTGGACCGTTACCGTTACCGGGTAAAGATCCGCGGCAAGTATCCGCAGTTCCTGTACTGGCTGGCGATGCCGTTCTTTGCGCCGCTGCCCTGGGAGGCGGAGCGCTTTTATTCCCAGCCCGGCATGAGCGAACGCAACATCACTCTGGACTGGTACCCGGTCGGCACCGGCCCCTACATGCTGACGGTCAATAACCCCAATCGCCAGATGATCCTGCAGCGCAATCCGAACTTCCACGGCGAACGCTATCCGGAAGAGGGCGAGGCGGGGGACCGGGAGGCGGGCCTGCTCGCGGACGCCGGCCGCCCGCTGCCGTTGATCGACACGGTGATATACAGCCTGGAAAAGGAAAACATTCCGACCTGGAACAAGTTCCTGCAGGGTTATTACGACGCCTCCGGAGTGAGCTCCGACAGTTTCGATCAGGCCGTACAGATCGGCGCGGGCGGTGATATCAGCCTCACGCCGGAGCTCCAGGACAAGGGCATCCGGCTGAACACCGCGGTTGCCACCTCGATCTCCTACATGGGCTTCAACATGCTGGATCCGGTGGTGGGCGGCGACAGCGAACGGGCGCGGCTGCTGCGGCAGGCCATTGCCATTGCCATGGACTACGAAGAACTGATATCGATATTTGCCAACGGACGTGGCATTCCGGCCCAGGGCCCACTGCCGCCGGGCATTTTCGGCTACCTGGACGGACAGACCGGAATCAATCCCTATGTATACGACTGGACCGGGCACGGCGCGCAGCGCAAGCCGGTTGAGGAAGCCCGGCTGCTGCTGGCCAAGGCCGGTTATCCGGACGGCAGGGACGTGGACACCGGCAAGCCGCTGGCATTGTATTTCGACACCACCGGAGGCGGACCCGACGATGCCGCGCGGCTGAACTGGATCCGCAAACAGTTCGCCAAGCTGGATATCCAGTTGCAGATCCGCAATACCGATTACAATCGTTTCCAGGACAAGATGCTCAAAGGCACCGCGCAGATATTCCAGTGGGGCTGGAACGCCGATTACCCGGACCCGGAAAATTTCCTGTTTCTGCTGTATGGCAACAACGGCAAAGTCGAGCACAACGGCGAGAACGCGGCCAATTACCGCAACGCGGAATTCGACCGCCTGTTCGAACGCATGAAGAACATGGAAAACGGTCCACAGCGTCAGGAAGTCATCGATCGCATGGTCGAAATCCTGCGCCACGACGCCCCCTGGGTCTTCGGTTTTCACCCCAAGCAGTTCGTGCTCTACCATGCCTGGTATCACAACGCCAAGACCAACCTGATGGCGAACAACGGACTCAAGTACCGGCGCATCGACCCGCAGCTGCGGGAACAGAAACGCCAGGCCTGGAATCAACCGGTGGTATGGCCGCTGGGCGTGCTGGGGCTGCTGCTGGTGCTGACAATTCTGCCGGCAGTTATCGCCTACCGTCGTTACGAAAATCAGCGTGTACAGGCGGTGCAAAGCTGATGCTCGCCTACGTCGTCCGCCGCGCCCTGTACGCCATACCGATACTGGTCGGCGTCAACCTGATCACCTTTTTCCTGTTTTTCGTGGTCAACACGCCGGATGACATGGCGCGCATGCACCTGGGCATGAAACGCGTTACCCCCGAAGCGATCGAAAAGTGGAAGGCGGAGCGCGGCTATGATCGGCCGCTGCTCTACAACGCGCAGGCAGACGGCAGCGACAGGCTCACTGCCACTATCTTCTTCGATAAATCGGTGCGGCTGTTCGGCTTCGATTTTGGCTCCTCGGATGCGGGGCGCAACATCGGCGCCGATATCAAGCAGCGCATGTGGCCGAGTCTGGCGATCGCGCTGCCGCAGTTCCTGGTCGGACTGCTCGTGTACGTGAGCTTTGCCATGCTGCTGGCGTTTTTCCGTGGCAGCTATCTCGACGTATCGGGCGTGGTGCTGTGCGTGGGTGGCCTCGGCTTCATGGGTTACCTGGCCCTGCTCCACGAGATCGGTCGCGAGCCGACACCGGAAGAG
>CBDTYI010000026.1:0-15942 GCA_965364565.1 uncultured Gammaproteobacteria bacterium
GCAGTTCGCGTCCAAAAGAGAGCTGGCGAAGAGTGCCGCCATTTGGCGGAAGCTGCGGTACGTGGGTGGCACGGCTGGAATTGGCATCCAGCACATTTCACCGATCACCACGGCGGACCGCCTGGCGCAGGCCCGCGCTCAGTTGCAGGCGCCTGCGCGTCTGCCGGTTCATGTCAGTCGAGTAAAAACTCCAGCCATCACGGCCTTCGTTCTTGGCGTGGTACATGGCTGCATCGGCATTGCGCAGCAACAGTTCTCGGTCGCCGCCGTCGGTCGGGTAGACGCTGACCCCCATGCTGGCGGTTACAGACAACTCATAGCTTTCCAGCACGAAGGGCTGCGCCAGCACCAGGCGGATCTTCTCCAGCACTCCGGCTACCGGCACCGTGTTCGAGATTTTCGACAGGATGATGACAAATTCGTCACCGCCCAGCCTGGCGATCAGGTCGCTTTCACGGATCTGCTCGCGCAGCCGGGCAGCGACAGCGCTCAGGAGCCGGTCACCGGCGCTGTGGCCGAGACTGTCATTGATTTGCTTGAAGTGATCCAGGTCGAGAAACACCACGGCCACCTGCCAGGCATTGCGGTGCGCCAGGTGAATCGCCTGTTCGAGATGCGCATTCAGAAGCGTGCGGTTGGCCAGACCGGTCAGGGGATCATAGTGCGCCAGACGCTGCAGCTGCCGCTCGGTCTTCTTGAATTGCGAGATATCCCGAAAAATGGCAACGAACCTGGAAACCCGGTCATCGTACCGAACCGCAACAAGGCTCATCCACTTGGGATACAGCGAACCGTCCTTGCGCCGATCCCAGATCTCGCCCTCCCAGTGACCGCTCTCGAGCAGCTGGTTCCACATGGCCTGGTAAAACGGCGCGTCGTGTTTGCCGGACTTCAGAAAGCGTGGATTGCGCCCCAGCACTTCGGTTTTTGCATACCCGGTGATCTGCTGGAAGGCGGGATTGACGTCGAGGATGTGGTTACTGCTGTCAGTCACCAGAATCGCGTCCGCGGCACTGTCGAACACCGTAGCGGCGAGGCGCAGACGCGCCTGGTCCTGGCTACGCCGGTTGACCAGCAGCTGCACCACAATTCCGAATCCCAGCAGCACGGTCACCAGCAGCAGCCGCATCCACAGCTCTTTCGGGTCGTCCGGGATCAGCTCCGCGAAATAGCCCGTACCTTCGAAAAAGATACCGTCCAGCACGCTGTCGCCAACCCAGAACAACAGCGCCATGATGGCGGAAAACCACACCAGAATTGTGCGGTTACGGAACTCGGAAAAGCGCACGCCGGACCTCGCGGGTATTGTTATCGGTGCCGACGCCGTTTTGCCCGATGCAGCGAGAAGGCACCCTCTGGCCGCGTATCGACCCAAACGGTTATATACTTGAAACTATGGAAAGTGTTCCACGAACAATGCGCGCACCCTGTGGCAGGCACGGCGGGCGCCCCGCGGCGGTGCTGGCGCAGGACGCACGCGCGAGACAGCCGGTCGCCGGCCCGATATGAAACTGCACCTGAAAATGTTCCGCATTCCGGACGTCATCACGGGACGCCGCGAGACAACGCGGCTCGATACCGAGCAGCGCGCGCTGCTCGAGGAAGCGGTCGAAGGCGTGGTCGACGGCATCGAGCCGAAAATGCGCCTGGTGCGGGGTTACCAGAAGAAACTGCAGCCGGCGGTGGCAACGGCGCGCGCTTATATCGACGCACTGGTCGAGCAGATCCCGGGACCGTTGTTCATAACGCCGAAAGCCTTCGTCAAGGATCCCTACGTCAATGCTTTTTTCGCCACCCCCCGGGAGGTGAGCACCGTATTCAGCGGCAGCGCGGAACTGCGGGAATTTTTCGCACGACCCGAGAACGCCGATATCGACCTAGCCTGCGGTCTGCTGTGCATGGTCGAGCAAGAGAAAAGCGTGCTCGGCATGGAGCTGGCGCAGGGCGCCGTTCGCCGCGACGTCAGGCAAACGGCCGTCAATTTCTCCGACCACAAGGTGCTGAACCCCGGCGCCACCGAGGCGGACGCCAGACTGGGGCTGAAGAACTGCATTTTCAATGCCCTGGTGTCGCATGCCCTGCAGCATATCGCCGACCTCAAGGTACAGCGGCGCGAGCTGCAGGATCAGCGCCGCATACTGTATGCCCGGCTGCGGGCGCGGCAGGCCTACAATGGCGGCCTGGACACACTGCTGGCCACTGTATCCGCCGGCGAGGCCGGAAGCGGAAATATCGAAGAAAAACTGGCCGAGACCCAGGCACAACTCGACCAGGCGCCGGCCACCCACGATGCGCCGCGCGATTATCTGCGCCAGGTAATAGCCATACTCGAACAGCCGCAGGAGTTCCTGCGCCTGCGGCGAGTGTCTTTCCAGCTGACCCGAATGGGCATCAAGGTCGAGGAGAATTCAGACCAGCCGGCACACAGCATCGAGCTGGCGGAAATCGAGGTCACGAATGTTCTGAAACGCGTAGTGGCCATCGTCTGCTACCCGCGCGACGATATGCTGCCGCAGCCGGACGACCCGTCCGCGCGGCTACCGCTGATGCCGTAAGCCGGCGCCGGCGACGGTGTGGAACGCGCTCATTCGCGCTCGGTCACCTTGCGCCTCAGCGCCTTGGCTGCGCCACGCTTGCTTTTCTGATCCAGGCGCTTTGCCCGTGCCGCACCGCCCGGTCTGGTAGCAATGCGTTTCTTTCGCACCACACCGACGCTGCGCACCAGATCGGCGAGACGCTGCAGTGCCTCATCCCGGTTCTTCTCCTGGCTGCGGTAGCGTTGCGCCTTGATAACGATGACGCCGTCACTGCTGATGCGCCGGTCGCTGAGTTTCAGCAGCCGCTGCTTGTAGAAATCCGGCAAGGACGACGCCTGGATATCGAAACGCAGGTGCACTGCGCTCGACACCTTGTTGACGTTCTGCCCGCCTGCGCCCTGGGCGCGGATGGCGCTGAGCTCGATTTCGCTGGCGGGTATGGCGACGGTGTGGGAAATCTTTAACATGAACCTGGCTGCGACCTGTTTCGGTCCCGGCGCGCCTGCGGCCGCGCGTCCGGGCCGGGTGGCTGCAACTATACCGATTTTCATTTACCAACGGGATTCTTAACATAGCACCGAATTCAACCGAGTCCGAGCCCATTGACTGCCCCGACCCACAATCCAAGCCACAGCGACGGCGCACAGATGTTCGCCAATCGCCTGCACAAGAACCTGCGACATCTGGGGCGCTGGCTGAAGCGCGAGCACATCCAGTGCTACCGCCTCTACGACGCAGACATCCCGGAGTACGCCGTCGCAGTGGACGTATACCAGGGCGAACAGCGCTGGGTGCACATCCAGGAATACGAAGCACCGCGGCACGTGGACGCCGGCAAGGCTCAGGCACGCCTGCGCGAAGCGGTCGCTGTGATCCGAGAAACCCTCGAGATACCCGAGCAGCAGCTGTTCCTGAAGGTGCGTCGCCAGCAGAAAGGCAAGGCGCAATACCGTAAACTGGGTGCCCGCGGGCACTTCCATAGCGTGCAGGAAGGCGGCAACCGCTTCCTGGTGAACTTCAGCGACTACCTGGATACCGGCCTGTTTCTCGACCATCGCATCACCCGCGGCATGGTGGGGCAGCTGGCTGCGGGCCGCGACTTCCTCAACCTGTTCGCCTATACCGGCAGCGCGACGGTTTACGCAGCGCGCGGCGGCGCCACCTCGACCACCAGTGTCGATATGTCGAAAACCTATCTCGACTGGGCAGGCCGCAACATGGAGCTGAATGGCTTCAGCGGCCGCGAGCACCGCCTGGTGCAGGCCAACTGCCTGGAGTGGCTGGAGCGGCACGCCGGCCGGCACCGCTTCGGACTCATATTTCTCGATCCGCCCAGCTTCTCCAGTTCCAAACGCATGCAGGGCACGTTCGATGTACAACGCGATCACGTGCGACTGATCGGCAGTACGGTGCGCCTGCTGGAGCCGGATGGCGTGTTGATCTTCTCCAACAACCGGCGCCGTTTCAGCATGGATCGTGCCGCGCTGAAAGGGCTGGACATTGAAGACATCAGCCGCGCGACACTGCCCAAAGACTTCGAGCGCAACCCGCGCATTCACAACTGCTGGAGAATCACCCGCCCCGCATAGCCGCAGGGCGCACCAGAGCCTGCCCCGCGCAGCGTCTTGGGCATTACCTGCGGATCGCGCCTCGCCTAAGGCGCCTACGGTTGGTGCACTGTCCTCGTGGGGGCGCTCTGAATGGGTTAATATCAGTGACGAGGGACACTAGTTTGTGACCGGCCGTGCGCCGGCCGACCTGGCTGCATACCGGCTCTTTCTGCCACACCGATTTTCAGGGATACCGATACAAGGGGGAAGCAATGAACAAGAAACTCATGATCCTGCCGGCCAGCGAATTCACCAACATCCGCCTGGTGACCGTCCCGAACGATATCGAGGAGCACGAAGTCTATCGACACGTGACCGGCCTGATCGCGAGTGTGGAGGAAAAAGATCCGGACTACACTTGGGAGGATATCGCCGCGTTGCTGGAAGACCGCGGTTTTGTGCCGGTTGACTTCATACTGGGACCCGCGCTGGACTGACAGCATGAGGCCGCTGGTCCGGGCAGGCGTCAGGGTTTTGTGCCGGGCGCTTGATTTTGCCGCGCCGATCGTTTGACAATGGCGCCCGACCCCAGCAGCGATTATATAACTCTTTGCTTATAAAAGGAGTTGGAGCCACAGCACAGCCATGGACATACTGTATTGCAGCAGCGAGGCTTATCCCCTCATAAAAACCGGTGGACTCGGCGATGTCTCCGGCAGCCTGCCGGGCGCGTTGCAGGAACTGGGCAACGACGTGCGCCTGGTACTGCCCGCTTACCCGGAGGTCCACGCGCACCTCGGACCGCTCAGCTCCATCGCCAGCCTGAAGCTTAGCGGTGTTCCCCAGCCGGTGGAAATACTGCAGGGCAGGTTTCCGCACAGCGGCGTGGGGCTGTACCTGGTCGACTCTCCGGTACATTTCCGGCGGCCGGGCAATCCGTACGTCCAGCAGGACGGCAGCGACTGGCCGGACAATGCGGCGCGCTTCGCCACCTTCGCTCGCGCCATCGTGGCGCTGGCGCTGGGTGATGCAGACCCGCACTGGACACCGGAGCTGGTGCACTGCAATGACTGGCAGACCGGCCTGGTGCCGGCGCTGCTGTCGCAACACGACACCCGGCCCGCCACCCTGTTCACCATTCACAACCTGTCCTACCAGGGTCTGTTCCCGAAAGCGGCCTTCAAGGCGCTGGAACTCCCGGATGCGCTGTGGTCGATCGATGGCGTCGAGTTCCACGACAAGCTGTCGTTTCTCAAGGGCGGCATCGCCTGCTCGGACTGGGTAACCACGGTCAGCCCGACCTATGCGCAGGAGATCTGCACCGCCGAGTTCGGCTACGGACTGGAAGGATTGCTGCAATACCGGGCCGCTAACCTGACCGGCATCCTCAACGGCATGGACTGCGCGCTATGGAATCCCGCTACCGATGCACAGCTGCAGCATGCCTACGACGTACACACCCTGCAGCACAAGGCGCTCAACAAGGCCGCCCTGCAGGAGGAGCTCGGTCTACCGGTGGACCCCGGGGCGCTGCTGCTCGGACATATCGGCCGACTGGTGGAGCAGAAAGGCGTCGACCTGATCCTCGATACGCTCGATGCCTTGTTCACACACCCGGTACAGCTGGTGATTCTCGGCGACGGCGAAGAACTGCTGGAGAGCCGCCTGAGAGAAGCGGCCGCGCGTTACCCGCATCAGCTGGCCATCCACATCGGTTACGACGAACCGCTCGCACACCGCATCGAGGCCGGCAGCGACTGTTTCCTGATGCCGTCGCGCTACGAGCCATGCGGACTGAACCAGATGTACAGCCTGCGCTACGGAACGGTGCCCATCGTGCACAGCACCGGCGGCCTGGCCGATACTGTCATCGACCTGAACGAGACCACGGCGCGCGACTACACCGCGACCGGTTTCACTTTCGAGCCGGATACGCCGGCGGCACTGCTCGAGGCCTGCGAGCGCGCGCTGGCCTACTACCAGGGCGCGCGTGTCGACTGGTGGAAGCTGGTTATCACCGGGATGAAAAAGGATTTCAGCTGGTCGAACAGCGCACAGCAGTATCTGTCGCTGTATCAGCGGATCTGCCATATCACGCCGGAGGGCGACGCTGGATCGGGCAACGTCGAGTTCCCTCTGATTCCGCCCGCGTCGCTCAGTGGCAAGAGTTCCCCGCAGCAAAGCATGATGCGTTGACGCGCTGTCCCGGCACAGCCCGCGGACGACCGACATGATGCAGTGCAGCCGATGAGTACGTCGCTCTCGCCGTTCAGATTCGTGCTCGACAACCCCTGGCGCTTCGCCTGGCAGGTGCTAACCGGGTTCCGCGCCAACCAGGGCCTGCTGCTGGCGGGCGCGGTAGCCTACTATACCCTGCTGTCGATTGTGCCGATGCTGGCGCTGATACTGGTGCTGCTGTCGCACGTACAGGAACAACAGGCGCTGCTGGAAGCGCTGCGCGATTACCTGGTGCTGATCGCCCCGGGGCAGGCCGAGGCGCTGATCGCCCAGGTCAGCGTGTTCATGGAAAACCGCAAGGTGATCGGCTGGGTCGGGCTGCTCATCCTGTTGTTTTTCAGTTCGCTCGCCTTTACCGTGCTGGAAAACGCCATGTCGGTGATCTTCTTCCATCGGGTCGCCATCAGACGCCGCCATTTTCTGGTCTCTGCCATCATCCCCTATGCTTACATCGTACTGCTGGGTGCCGGGCTGCTGCTGGTCAGCATGGTGAGCGGCAGCCTGCATGCGCTGGCCCCCAAGACCTTCACGCTGCTGGGCTATGCCTGGTCGTTCAGCAGCGCCGAAACGGTGCTGATCTACCTGCTCGGTGTGCTGGGTGAAACCCTGCTGCTCACCTCACTGTACCTGGTGATGCCGGTCGGGCGCCTGGCTTTGCGCCACGCCCTGATGGGCGGTGTCACCGCGGTGCTGCTGTGGGAGATCAGCCGCCACCTGCTGGTCTGGTATTTTTCCACGCTGTCGCTGGTCAACCTGGTTTACGGGACGTTCGCCACCGCCGTGATTATCCTGCTCAGTCTGGAAATCGCCGCCACCATTCTGTTGCTGGGCGCGCAGGTGATCGCCGAATACGAACGCATCGGCAGCGCAGGGCCGGCACGGCATGGTCTGCAGACCTGAAGCACAGTCAACCGACACGCGGTAGCCATGCCCGAGCAATCACCTCCACCGCCGCGCTGGCACCAGCAATCCGTTGCGGAAACGCTCACTGAGCTGCAAGTCAGCGCGCGCGACGGGCTGACTCGTCACAACGTCAGGGAACGCCGCACGCGCCACGGCCCGAACCGCATCGAAGAGACCGCCAGGCGCGGGCCACTGCGCATGCTGGCGGGCCAGTTCGCCGATTTCATGATCTTCGTGCTGATTGCCGCTGCGATCATTTCCGGCCTGGTCGGCGACCCTCAGGACACCGCGGCCATCGTCGTGATCGTGCTGCTCAACGCCACCATCGGCGCGCTCCAGGAGTATCGCGCCGAACGCGCGGTGAAGGCACTGCGCGCCCTGGCGGCCCCCGTGGCGCGGGTGCGACGCGACGGGCAGGTGCGCGAGATTCCGGCCATCCAGCTGGTGCCGGGCGATATCGTACTGCTGGAGGCGGGCAACGTGGTGCCGGCCGACCTGCGCCTCATCGAGGTTGCGGAACTGCGCGTCGACGAAGCGGCGCTGACGGGTGAATCGCAGGCGGTGGAAAAGCACACCGAGGCGCTGCAGGCCGAAGATGTTCCGCTCGGCGACCGGCGCAACATGGGCTTCAAAGGCACCCTGATCAGCGGCGGACGCGCCACCGGTGCCGTCGTCGCCACCGGTATGAACACCGAACTCGGTGCAGTGGCAAGACTGCTCGCCAAGAGCGGCGTGCAGCGCACGCCCCTGCAACGGCGCCTGGCGCAATTCGGCAAACGCCTCAGTATCGGGGTGCTGCTGGTGTGCGCCATGGTCTTCACCATCGGGCTGCTGCGCGGCGAACCGGTGGCCCTGATGTTCCTGACCGCCGTCACCCTCGCGGTGGCGGCCATTCCCGAGGCCCTGCCCGCCGTGGTGACCGTTTCGCTGGCACTCGGGGCGCGCAAGATGAGCCGCCGCAATGCGCTCATCCGGCGCCTGCCCGCGGTGGAAACGCTGGGATCGGTCACCTACATCTGCGCCGACAAGACCGGCACCCTGACCGAAAACAAAATGCAACTGGACGCGGTGCTGGTGACTTCCGGGCGCGAAGCGCAGCTGCCCGCCAGCGAGACAGCCGACCCGCACTGGCAGCGCCTGGGACAGGCGCTGGCGCTGAACAACGATGCCCACGAGGATGCCGACGGGAAAGTCAGCGGCGACCCCACCGAGATTGCCCTGTACAGCGCCGCGCGGGACGCCGGCTTCGTGCGCAGCACACTGGAGCAGACCCTGCCGCGTATTGCCGAACTGCCGTTCGACGCCGAACGCAAACGCATGACCACCCTGCACCGGGACCAGGATGGTATCACCGCTTTCATGAAAGGCGCACCGGAACGCGTGCTCGCGCTGTGCGTGGACCGGTTCGGGGGAGATACTCCAGACGTGCTCGATGGCGATGCGCTGCTGGAGGCAGCCGAGACGCTGGCGGCGCAGGGTTACCGGGTGCTGGCATTTGCCATTCGGCACCTGGATACGCTCCCTGACCCGCTGCAACCGGACAACGTCGAGCAGAATTTCAGTTTCCTCGGGCTTGCGGGGCTCATCGATCCCCCGCGCCCGGAGGCGGGTGAATCGGTCGAGCTGTGCCGTTCCGCCGGCATTGTCCCGGTGATGATTACCGGCGACCATGCCGGGACGGCGCGCGCCATTGCCATGCGCCTGGGCATCGCCCAGTCCGACGATACGTTGCTGACCGGAAGCGAACTGGCCGAATTGTCGCCGCAGCAACTGCAGGCGCGGGTCAAGGAGGTTCCGGTTTATGCGCGCGTCAGCCCGGAACAGAAGATCAAGATCGTCGAAGGGCTGCAGGCGCGCGGCGAGTTCGTCGCCATGACCGGTGACGGCGTCAACGATGCGCCGGCGCTCAGACGCGCGGAAATCGGCGTAGCGATGGGCCTGAAAGGCACCGATGTGGCACGCGAAGCCGCCGACATGGTGCTGCTGGACGACAATTTCGCCACCATTGTCGCGGCGGTGAAAGAAGGCCGGCGCATTTTCGACAACATCCGCAAGTTCATCAAGGACACCATGAGCTCCAACTCCGGGGAGATCTGGACACTCTTGCTGGCGCCCTTTTTCGGTCTGCCGATTCCCCTGTTGCCGATCCACATCCTGTGGATCAACCTGGTCACCGACGGTCTGCCCGGCCTGGCGTTTTCGGCCGAGCCCGCCGAGCGCGGCGTCATGCAGCGGCCGCCAAGGCCGCCGGACGAGAGCATTTTTGCCCACGGCATGTGGCAGCACATTCTGTGGGTGGGGTTGTTCGTCGGCGCGCTGTCGATCGGCACCCAGGCCTGGGCCTGGACGCGCGGCGTGGAATACTGGCAGACCATGGTATTCACGGTACTGACCGTGTCACAGCTGTTCCACTCCCTGGCGGTGCGCAGCGAGCGCGAGTCGCTGTTCAGCATCGGCCTGACCAGCAACCCGGCAATGCTCGGCGCGGTACTGCTGACCCTGGCCCTGCAGCTGATGGTGATCTACGTCCCGGCCTTCAATCCCATCTTCCATACCCGGCCGCTGCCGCTGCCCGAGTTGCTGGCGTGCCTGGCAGTGGCATCGCTGGTACTGGTGGCGGTGGAAATCGAGAAATGGCTGGTGCGACGCGGCCGCCTGTACGCGTCCTGAGCCGCTCAGTTCTCCAGCCACAGGATCAGGCCCGCGGTCAGCAGTGCAATCGCCAGCATGCGCAGCCCGCTCCACAACCAGAACCGGCCGCTGACGCTGCCGAGAAACACACCGAGCAGAAACAGCACCAGGAACGCGACCCCGATGGCGGCCGGCAACGGCGCCAGGGGAAGCGGCACACCGGCTTCCGACAACCACAGCGGCAACATGATCAGCAGGGCGAGGAACAGGGGCGCGCAGCCGTTGACGGCGGCGATAATCAGCGGGATCAGTCGAGCAGCACGCGCGTGGGCGCTGGCCTCCAGATCCTTCACCAGAGCCCGTTCCAGTTCACGCAGTTCCTTCTCGCGTTCGGCCGCCTCGCTCAAATAGGCACTGGTCATGCCGCTGACCCCGAGCGCCACCGCGGCACCCAGGCAGGCACTGATGGCGACCGGCGTTGCCACCCCGCCGCCGGCATAGAATCCCATCGTGAGCCCCAGCATGGTCAGGGCACCATCGAAACCGTTGGTGACGAAATAGCGCCGCGCGATACGCTCGGCACGCCCGAGCCGGATAAGGAACCGCAGTTGCGACAACATTCCGCCGCCGTCCGCCAGGCGCCGCTAGCGCTCGGACCGGTCCGCGCTGCTGACCTCGACGGCGTCGATACTGTGCACCGAGGCTCCCAGGCTGCCGATGGTGGCGGCGAGGTCATCATAGACAATCGCATCGCCTTCGACGGTGACCAGCGTGGTTTCGGTCTTGGCATCGACCTCCGAGACCGTGACCATGACGCGGCAACCCGGGAGTCGGTCCGCAATCGCACTGGCAAACGCCAGCGCATTGGGCTCCAGCGGCTTGAGTACGTCGAGGACAATGCGTTTCACTGCAGACATGGTGTGGACTCTCTTGCGCGGGGTAATAACGGTATCAGGCTGACGCTGTTCCAGTGCCGCAACCAGCTTGTGGCCGAAATGCGCAGCACGCCGACGGCGCGCTGCGCCTGCCGGGCTTGCTCAGCTGCCGCCGAGGCTCCTGGCGATCAGCATGCCCAGGATGGCGAACAGCAGCACGATCACCCACTTCAGGTGATGCGCGATGTTGCGCAGTAAAGCTTTGGTTTCGTCGTCCATTCAGCAACTCCCCTGGCTGATCGAGCGGCGGCCACCCGGCGCCCTGCGGCAACACCCTGCCCGGCCTCGGGAATCCGCTCAAATTGTGATATTTCAAATGAATAATAGTCTATATCATTATGTATTATCTGATTTATTGAAACATCCTCCCGATATCACCGTCCACCCGCAAGGCTGCTGCCAGAGTTGGGACGAGCGCCGGTGAAACCCGGCGATGGCCCGGCCGGGTTCCGCGCCGGGGGCGGCTCAAACCCCGTCAGCCCCCGCCATCAGGTACCGTCCAGTTCGTCGGTGTCCACCTGACCGGTGATGCGGCGGCGGATATGCGACCAGGACACGCCGGTCGCCAGCACCCCGCACATCACCACCAGCACGATGTAGGTAAGCGCCTTGGTACTGTCGGCGGGCACCAGCCCGTAGTAGACGATCAGCCAGATCAGGGTGCCGAAAAAGGCAAACGCGAGAAGCAGTCCGAATGCGCCCAGCGAACGCAAGGTGGCGCGGATAAACACCGTCCAACCGATCAGCAGCACCACACCCGCGAATGCCTTGAGCGGTAACCCCTCATCCAGGCCGTTGCTCACCCAGTGAAAGTACGAATATCCATCCGGGTTATAGGTGGTGAACACCAGAACCATAGCCGTCAGGAAGCGCAGTAGAAAACCGCCCCAGCCTATACCCGCGTAGTCCGCCATATCCTGCCATCCTCTAGGTTTGCTCGGCGCATTGTAATACCTTTTGGCCCGGACTGCGGCACAGCCGCCAACCAGAGACACCCGCGCATGGCCCTCAAGGCAACGATATTCAAAGCTGCGCTCCAGATCGCCGACCTGGACCGCCACTACTACCGCGACCACGCACTCACCCTCGCCCGGCATCCCTCCGAAACCGACGAACGCATGATGGTGCGCCTGCTCGCCTTTGCCCTGCACGCCGACGAAGCGCTGGCATTCACGCGCGGACTCAGCACCGGGGACGAGCCGGACCTGTGGCAGAGGGACCTGAGCGGCGCCATCCAGACCTGGATCGAGCTCGGCCAGCCCGACACCCGGCGCATGCGCAGTGCCGCCGGACGCGCTGCACGGGTGCTGGTGTACAGCTACAGCGGACGCAGCGCCGACATCTGGTGGCAACAGGTGCGTACCGCAGTCGCAGGCATCGACCACCTGAGCGTTCGAAACCTGCCAGCCGCGGCGGTGCGCGATCTGGCCGGCCTGGCCCGGCGCAGCATGCAACTGCATTGCACCATCCAGGACGGCCAGGTGTGGATCGCCGACGACCGCCACACCGTCCAGGTGCCGGTGGCCAACTGGCAGGGTTAGGGCCCTAGACCGACGCCGTACCTATACCGGCGGCACGCAGGTATTCGCGCAGATGACGTATGTCATGCTTGCTGCACACGCCGCTGTGGTGAGGACGGTGCAGCGTCCCTTCAATGCCGTTGAGCCGAAAGCGCAGACGCGCACCATGCCCGGGTTCGATGCTGGCGCCCAGATGCTGCAGCAACGATTCCACATCGCGCCAGTGAATGTTTCCGCTTACCGGATCCTGAAGAATGGCGCTCAGGACGCGCTCGTGTTTGTGACTCATAACATGCTCGGGTTAAACCACCCGGATTTTCCGGCCGGACTCGCTTGTCACATTGTCGCGCCAGCGTCATCCGGGCACAAGAACGGCTGCCCGGCCTGAGCAGGCACACCCAATAAGTCCGCGACTTCGCGCGATGTGCGCGCCGCACACACCTGCTGCGCCAGCACGCTTGCCGCCTCAATCGAGGTGGTCTCGACACTGCGCGCCAGATAGGGAATCAGTGACACGTCCACTGAGAAGGCACGGTAGCCCAGACCCAGCAGCACCGGTAACACGCCCGGCAACTGGGACAGCAGACCGCACAACTGCACGCGCTCGAGCCGAGTCGCGGCGGCCTCCGCCAGCTGGCGGAAAAACCGGAACAGCAACGGCGCATAGGGATCGAGGTAATGGCGCAACTCGGCCCGGTCACGATCGGCGGCAAACAGGCACTGCATCAGATCGTTGCAGCCCAGCGCCACGAAGTCCACGCTGTCGAACCAGTTGACCAGGTCCAGCGCGCCGGCCGGCGTTTCCACCATCGCCCCCAGGCTCAGGGGTCGGGACAGTCGTCGGCGCACGTAACCGCTCCAGTACTGCAATTCCTCCAGACGCACCAGGTAGGGGATCAGCAAGCGGATGTCGCAGGACGGATCCAGACTGTCGAGTGCTGCCAGCTGGGCGTGCAGCACGCTGCGCACCGGCTCGCGCCCGAACAGACGCACCCCCTGCAGACCCAGCACACCGCCGGCACCGGGGATGGAACGCAGCCAGGCGGGCAGTTTATCCGGAGCCACGTCCAGCAACCGCACGGTGACCGCGAGCGGTGCGGCCGCTGCGCACAACTGCCCGAATTGCGCCCGGTAGAAGGCCGTATCGGGAAGCGCGTCGGCATCGGGAAGCAGAAACTCCGAGCGTACCAGGCCGATCGCCGCGGCCCCGGCGCCGCGCGCCCGGCGCGCGGCAGCGGCACTGCGCACGCTGGCACGCAGGTATACCGCCTCCCCGTCAGTGCTTCGCACCGGCCGCCCTGCCTGGGGTCGTCGCAGTTCGGCTGGTTGCTCTGCACAGGCACCCGCATGGCTGGTGATCAGGCCGGTGGTCCCATCCAGCCACACCCTGCGCCCCGCCGGCAGCGCTGCAGCCTGTGCTGCGGTGACAATCACCGTAGGGATACCAGTGCCGAGCAAGGCCAGCAGGGTGTGTGACAGGGGCGCCCCGTCGACCACCACCAGGCCCGCCGGGCGCCCCCTCAGCGCGACGACGTCGCCTTGCGTCAGAATCAGGATGTCATCCGCGCCCGCCGGCTGGGCAGCGCGCCGCAGCCCGCCGTGCGCACAACCGGACACGTAGGGCGTGGCAAACAGATGCAGATCAGTGGCACTCATGACCGGTGTTCGCAGGAACGGGCTGTGTCGGGCCGATCATGTCGCTCGCGCTGCCCTGGCTTTGCGGTGCACAGACGGCCCGGACGAGGATCTAGTCAGGCGACGTCATCGTCGCCCTCGGCGCGCGGAAAGTGTTCGCGCAGAAAGGTGCCGAAACAGCGGCAGGCATCGACCGCAGTAAACATACCCACCAGCTTGCCCGACTTGGTCACGATTGCCGAACCGATATGGCGTTCGGCCATGGTGATCAGCACATTGTCCAGCGGCTCGTGCAGATCGACAATGTAGGGATCCGCCACGTAGGCATCGTTGACAGTCAGCTCGCGTTTGGCGTTGAGCCCCGAGTGCAGGTGCTCCACCGAGCGCATATCGCGCTCTGTGAGCAGGCCCACCAGCCCCTGCTCCTCGGTGACCGGCAGGTGACGCACCTTGTGCTGCGCCATCAGCTGCTGGGCGAATTGCAGCGACGCATTGTGGTCCACCGAATAGGGAAACGGCGTCATGGCTGTGGCAAGGCTTGGCGGTCTCTTCATGCTTCACTGTCCCTCACAACTCATCCCGGCCGGCACGGCACCTGCACGCATCATACCTTTGTTGTGCAAGTACTGGAACGTGCTGCTGAACCAGCCATACCGGACGCCGCGGCTAGGCGCGGCCGTAGAGTTTGCGCAGCTCTATCTTGGCGGCCTCCAGAACCGCCCGCTGCTGCGGGTCCAGGCTCTTGCCGGCCCGGTTGATATAGAACACCAGCATGGACATCGCAGAGCGAAACGGCGGCGACTTGCGACGCCGACTCGACTCCGCGGAACGCTTCAGCGAGGCGGCGATTCGGCGCGGGTCCTTCCAGGTGAAAACTCCAGCCTCGAGATCCAGCGCATTGGACTCACGGCTGACCCGTCCCGACCACTTGTCGTTTCGGTCGGCCATGGCTCCCGGTGTCAGGATGCGGCGATGAAATCGACCGCGGTGCGGCTGTCCGCCACGTCCTTGAGGTTGATGGATACCGGACAGTGCTGCATGCGCTCGACGATATAGTCCACGTCGCCCGGCGCCGGCGTGCCGGACTGCAGCCGCCCCTGAAAGCGCAGGTGCAGTTTCTGCACCACCCAGTCCTGATCCGCCACCACTTCGATCGAGCCCTGTGCCGTCTCCAGCAGCAGCTTACGCTCGGCGGCATTGGTGCGCATGTACAGGTGCTGACAGTTCAGAATGGCGTAGACGAAAATCAGGAAGCCGGGCTGCCCGTAGCCGAGCTCAAAGTCGGCCCAGGCACCCTTTTCGAAATTCTGCACGCGCAGCTCCGCCACGCTGTTGTGCGGTTGCTGATAGCGGCACTCGAACCGCATCTGGAAGGCGTGTTGTTTCATGTTCAAGCTCACTCCTGTGGCTGCGCGGCGCGCCGCGTTCAATCACCCAGGCTGGTGCCCACCCGGCGTGCCGCGGTGATCCACTGGTGATCCAGCGGCACCTGCTTGCGCCTGCCCGCCACTTTGTCGAGCGCCACCGGCACCGCCTGGCCGGCCTGTTCGGCCACCATCACACCGTACTTCTGGTTCGCGATCAGGTCGGCGCAGGCGGTGCCCAGGCGGGTTGCCAGCAGGCGATCGCCAGCCGACGGCGTACCACCGCGCTGCAGGTAGCCGAGAATGGTGACTCGGGCCTCCAGGCCGGTGAGCGCTTCCAGCTCGTGGCCCAGGTGAATGGTGTTGTCCTGGTGCTTCTCCTCCAGTGCCGCCAGTTCCGCCTTGATCCGCTTCTTCTCCGGCTTGCTGCCCGCCTTCTGCAGGCGCGTCATGATGTCCTTCCACGCCCGGTAGTAGGCTTGCGATATGGCACCCTCGGCCACCGCGACGATGCTGAAACCCCGGCCCTTGCGTACCCGTTTGCGTATTGCATCCGCGATGCTCTGCACGTCGTAGGGAATCTCGGGAATCAGAATCACGTCGGCGCCACCGGCGATACCGGCACCCAG
>CBDTYI010000027.1:0-15719 GCA_965364565.1 uncultured Gammaproteobacteria bacterium
GGTGAACGATGGAATTTCTGATTAAAGCCGGAGGGATCTATTGTTTCGGCTTCGTTATCTTCCATCTGATGTTCTGGCGTCTATTCAACTGGGGCGAGGATCTCAAATCGTTATCATTTATCAATAGAGCGACAATGCAGGTGTTGAACCTGAGCCTTACCTTCGCCTTTGTCATATTTGGCTATATTTCACTGTTTCACAGCAGGGAACTCCTGGAAACCGCATTGGGGCACAGTCTGCTGGTCCTTATCTCGCTGTTCTGGCTGCTGAGAGCAATAGAACAGGTTGTGTTTTTCAAGCTTAAACACTGGGCGTCAGCAGTATTTCTGATGGTATTCTTGTCAGGGGCGGTGCTTTACGGCGTTCCGGCAGCAAATGCGACATGACCATAAGGTGTGCCCATGATGAACCTGCAGGTGCGGAAGGCGCTCGAATCGGACAGGCCGGGAATCTCCGCTGTTGTGATCGCCGCCTTCGGTATTGCGCAGGGAAAAGAAATTGCGGAGCTTGTCACCGATTTGTTGGCAGACCCGAGCGCACAGCCAGTGTTATCGCTTGTTGCAACCATCGGGGATGATGTTGTCGGGCATATCCTTTTCACCAATGCGCGAATCAGGCATGCTCAGCGGAGCGTGTCGGCAGCGATCCTGGCGCCTCTGTCAGTACACCCGGACCGTCAGAGTCAGGGCATCGGAGGTCGACTTATCAGAGAAGGCCTGAAACAGCTGCAGGAGGCGGGTGTGGAACTGGTCTTTGTGCTCGGCCATCCTGGCTATTACCCGAAGTATGGCTTTTCCGCCGCCGGCATAAAGGGTTTCGACGCGTCGTATCCAATTGCGCCTGAGAATTCCGATGCCTGGATGGTCCAGGAGCTCCGGCCCGGGGTTATCGGGCAGCTTAGTGGACAAGTGCTGTGCGCGGATGCGCTCAATGACCCAAAGCATTGGCAAGAGTGAGTATCGATGACAGTAACTGCATATGAAACTGCTTGAGTTCCCTCACTCCCACTATTGCGAAAAGGCCCGCTGGGCACTCGACTACAAAGGGATACCCTTTCAGGCTGTTCCGATTATGCCCGGATTCCATATCATCACGGTGCGCAGGCATGCGCCGGATACCTCCGTGCCGGTGTTGTTGAGCGATGAGCGGGTGGTACAAGGTTCGAGCGAGATCATCGATTACCTGGAAGACAGCTATCCTTCACGTCCTTTGACGCCCCGGGAGCCCGATGCGCGCCGGGCGTGTCTGAAAATCGAACGTGCCATGGATGCACGCCTCGGGGAGACTATTCGCAGCATCCTGTACGACCGGTTACTGGCTTACCCTGAGTTTATCCGCTACTGCTTTACTCATCCGATGTCTGAGCTCAAGCAGTTCGTTTTCAGCCTGATTTATCCGGTGTTGCGCTGCAAGATTCAGCGCACCTATGTGGGTTCCGCTGCGCGGGTGGAACGGGCCAGGCGCGACTTCGATGCTGCAATGGGGGAAACGGAAAAGAAACTCGAAGGGCGGCAGTATCTGGTCGGGGGGCAATTCAGCCGCGCCGATTTGTCGGTAGCATCGATGCTCTCATTGCTTGTCATGCCGCCTGAGCATCCGTTTCCGTGGATGGAAATCCCAGATCCTCAAACCAGAGCCTTTTATGAAGAGTACCGGGATCATCCAGTGGCGGAGTGGGTCAGAAAGATGTATCGAAAGCATCGTTTGCGCGTTGCGGGACAGGATACCGAATAGGCGTCGTTCGAATACCGGGTGCCGGGAAACAGATATATTGTCCCCATACTGTCTAAAACAGTTGCTACGCGGAAAGATATTCGCTACAAACCCGGAGGGCGGGCCTGCCTGGACACGCAATCGGTGTACCGTGGCGCCTGGATGGCTGAGGCGGTTGGGTGCCCAGCTTGTTCATTGGCGGCATGAGGCGGCCCGGTTCGGGGGTTTGTAATGGCTGTAACAGGGCGGGGCAACTGACCGTTCATTTCGCTTTGCTTCACAACGACCGCTGACCCTGGCCGTTCGGGAGGCTTGTTTGCACCTTAGGAGCTGTAATGCAACAGAACAAAATCTATGTCGGTAACTTCCCGTACACCGTTGACGAGTCACAACTGCGCGAGATCTTCGCCCCGTACGGGGACATCGAGGAGATCGCCCTGATCAAAGACCGCGAAACCGGCCGGCCGAAAGGGTTCGCATTCATTACCTTTGCGGCGCAGCAGGCCGCAGAGAAAGCGCTCGAGCAGAATGGCAAGGATGTGGGAGGGCGTGCCCTGAAAGTCAGCATGGCGACCGAGAAGCCGTCACGTGGCGGTCGCGGTGGCGGGGGCCGACCGCGCTGGTGAGGCTGCCGATGCGCTGACGTCCGGTGCGGCCCGCTTACGAGGCGACTGTTCCGGGCGGGCGGCGGCGGGAAGTGTCGACAGCGCTTCGCTCGCCGGTGCTCCAGTTTACTTCCGGTTTACCGGCTAAGCGGCTGTTTAGGCCGTCAAATGGCATCAGCGTCCTGTCAGGGCAGCTTGACCTTCAGGGTTTCTGTGCTAGATGAAGGGATATTGATCGCCCGGCGGCGGGAGGAAAATTTCGATGATTCTGACCCACGTGTGGGGATTGTTTTCCCATCCCGACCGGGAATGGGAAGCGATCGGCGCGGAGCCCTGTACCATCGGCAACTGCTACCTGAGGCATGTGCTGGTTCTCGCTGCACTACCGGCGGTGTCGGCCCTGATCGGCAGCACCCAGGTGGGGTGGCAGATCGGCGTGGGCAGCGCCATCAAGCTTTCGCTTCCCAGTGCCCTTATCATCGGCGCGGTGTTCTATGTGGCGATGCTGGTGGCGGTGGTGACGATGGGTGAATTCATCCACTGGATGGCGGGTACGTACGGCGCCGAGACATCAATCGAACGCTGTGTGGTGTTGTCCGCCTATACCGCTACACCCCTGTTCCTGGCGGGTGTGCTGACGCTGTACCCGCTGTTATGGCTGAACATGCTGGTCGGCCTGTTGGCGCTGGCCTACACCGTATATCTTCTGTATCTCGGCGTGCCGATCGTAATGCGCGTACCCAAGGAGCAGGGCTACATGTTTTCGAGCTCCATACTCACGGTCGGCATGGTGATGCTGGTCGGCCTGATGGCTGTCACCATCATATTGTGGAGTTCCGGCGGCGCGACAGCGTTAGGCTCTTGATTGCAGAACCAAGCTTGTGCGGTCCGCGGTGGCCGGCGTGGATGCCTTTTCGGGAGTGCGAATAGTGAATGGTCTACTGGAAACCGTATTGAAGTCCGGCAACGGCGCAGCAGTGCAACAGCTGGCGCGCAGCTTCGGCGTCAGTGGCGACGACGCCTTGCAGGCCGTGGCGCACCTGATGCCGGCCTTGAACCGCGGTGTGCGCAGCAACATTTCCAGTGCCGAGGGTCTGGACAAGCTTCTCAACGCCCTGAGCCAGGGCAATCACCAGCAGTACCTCGAGCAGCCCGAGCGCCTCGCCGAGCAGGACACCATCGAGGATGGCAAGAATATCCTCGGACACATTCTCGGCAGTCGCGAAGCCAGTCGCCAGGTGGCCAGCCAGGCCGCTGCACAGACCGGCCTCGATACCGATCTGTTGAAAAAGATGCTGCCTGCCGTGGCCGCTCTGTTGATGGGCGGTCTCAGCAAGCAGGGCGCCTCACTGGGCACGGCGGCACCCCCGGGTGCGACAGGTCAGACCGGGAGCGGCGGCATCGCTGCCATGCTCGGCGACATGCTGGACGCCGACAATGACGGTTCGGTGGTGGATGACCTGCTGGGTATGGCGCGCCGACTGTTCTAGGGCTGGTTCAGTATCAGGTCCTTGAGCTCCCGCCACAGGAGCCGATAGGCCTGCGCTGCGCGGCTGCTGTGCGCATAGGTCTCCAGGGCCGCGCGCCTGACGCCCATTTGTTCCACTTCGCTGGCATAGGGGATGCTGGTTGCCAGCAACCGGCAGTGCATGCGCGGTGGATCTTCCACCATGTCGCGGTGCAGGACTTTGCGGCGGTCCACCATGGAGAAGAAGGGCAGGATGCTGAGGTGTCGGTATCTGCGGCTGTCGCAGAACTGCAGCAGCTGGTAGAGGGTGCGTAGCGACAGTGTCGTGGGTATGGTCGGCACCAGCAGGATGTCGGCCGCCTGAAACACGTTCTCCGACACCAGTGAAATGCTCGGCGGACAATCGATGAACAGGTAGTCGTACTCGTCGCGCAGCGGCTTGATGAGTTTGCGCAGGCGGTTGCTGGACCTACCGAAGCGTTCCAGTGTCAGGTCCATGTTGCGGTACGAGAAGTCCGCGGGGACCAGATCGAGCTGTGGGTAGTCGGTGGCCTTGATGGCGTCGTCCAGTTCCCGCTTGCGTTTCAGCAGGCGGACCGTTCCGCCCTTGACCTTGGGTTTGACGCGGAAGTAGAAACTGGCTGCACCCTGCGGGTCGAGGTCCCAGACCAGCGTCGGGCTGCCTTCCCAGGCCGCCAGGTAAGAGAGATTGACGGCCGTTGCCGTCTTGCCGACGCCGCCTTTGATGTTGTAGCTGGCGATAACCTTCATGCTGCCGTCGTCACTCCGGCTTGAACAGGCGCTGAAAACGCTGCGCGTTGGGTTTGCGTGAAAAGCGCGCGAAGCGGTGTTCGAACTCGCTGCGGACCTCTTGCATGCCGCTCTTGAGTCCTGCCTGCAAAGTCTGCATGGCGCGTTCCGTGCCGGTGTTCATGTGCCCTTCGGTGCGCATCTGTTCCGCGTAGTGGCCCAGCGTGCTGGTCTGCACTTCCAGGTCCTGGAAGTCGCCCAGGTTGTCCTGCAGGGACTTGAGCTCGCGCGTCAGCTTGCGCAGCTCCGCGGCCGGATACAGCGCCTGAAAGAACTCCATCAGATAACGCAGCTTCTTACAGGATTTGCGCAGTTCGTGCAGGTCCGCGGCGGGCGAGTCGGGCGTTATGGCGCGGCCTTCGCGCCGCACGCGCCGGTACATGCGCCAGGTACGCTGGCGCGCGACCTCGAGTATGGGCTTGCGGGCATCGCGTGCGCCGGGACGCTTCGGCAGGGCCGACTCCAGGTAGCGACGCCAGCTGCGCTTGAGCTTGCGGTAGCGTGCCCCGGTCAGCTGGCGCGCCAGCAGCGTCTGTTCCTCGCGCTGATGGCGGATGAGAAATTCGCGCAACGGCTCGAGGTCCGCGCGCATGTGTTCGGGTAACTGCCGCTGGTAGTTGCCGAACTTGAGCAGATACACGTCCAGATCACGGGTCGGACTGGTGATCGCGCCCAGCCACGCGAACTCGCGCCGAAAGCGCGCCAGGGTGGCGGGCGGCAACACGGTTTTGAGCTGCCCAAGCGCGGAGCGGGTGCGGCGTACTGCGACCCGGAAATCGTGCAGGAATTCGGTGTCCAGACTGGCGATGGTCCCGGCTTCGTTGCGCTCCATGGTAACGAGCAGCACCAGCAGGACACGTCGCAACGCCGCATCGGCACGCAGTTCCGGCTCCAGTGGAATGTCCAGTTTGGACGCGGAGCTGGCCGGTTCCTTACCCAGCTCCGCCAGTGCGCGCAACAGCAGGTCCTGTGGTTCGGGCTGCACACCGAGTTCGTCCTCCAGCAGGGTGATGATCTCGGTCGCAGCCTTCTCGTAGCCGCGCAGTGGCGCCACGCGGACCTGCTTGCTCAGCAGCCGAACCCGGTTGTCGGGTTTGCGCAGGCGGTGCTGCTCCAGGTACAGACGCAACCGTGTCTTGCCTTCCGGGTCCTTCAGGCGCAGGCAGTGGCTGCGCACCTCGAGGGTGGCTAACGGCAGCAGGGCGCGCACGCCCAGTCGGGCACTCAGGCGCTGGCGCAGCCTGCCGGCGGGCAGGTCGGCGGCAAAACGCGGCGGCGGCTCCGACAGGGGCAGGGACGTGGCTCCCGCTCCGCTCTCCAGGTTGTACAGGTAGCAGCGCGACTCGCCATCGCGCTGCTCCCATTTAAGCGCCGTGCCGGACCGAAACAGCCGCCAGTCGAAACTGTCGTAGTAATGAATCAGGTAGCTCTCCGGGCTGTCGGCTTGCAGTGGGAGGCGTTCCATCAGTCGCTTGCGCCAGCCGGGCAGGGCGTCTTGCAGGGGGAGTGGGTAGCGTAATGCGCTTGCCATAGCTGTGGCTTGATGACTCGATCTGGGCTCAGGCTATCGGAACCCGGCGCAGACTGCAATTTCGCGCCACGGTGGGAGCGAAATCGGGGCCGGGTGCGGGAGCGGGAAAACAGCCCCTAGAGCAATGCTTCCAGCAGCACCAGCTCGCAGGCTCCGGCGCCAGTATCTGCGCGGCTCAGCGAGCTGCGCCACTGCCACCCGTCGGCGGCCTCGACGCGCACCAGGTAACCGCGCAAGCGGATCACATCGCCGGCGCGTACCTCGCGCAGCCGGCGATCGATCTCCGGATTGGCCGGGATCATGTGCATATTGGCGCTGTGGGTCTCGATGTCGCGGCGCGGGATCGGGAATGACTCGGCGCGCCAGAAAAAGAAGCGTCCGGACTGACTGATATCCAGGGCCTCGAGTACGGCATCTTCGGCCATGGGGCCCCAGCCGAGGGCGAGATCGACCGGCGCAAGTTCGGCTTCCCGCCCGCGCCGGTAGTGTTCGGTGCTGAGCACTCGAGCGGTGGCCTGAAAGCTGGCGAGCGGCTGAATGGTGTAGTCATTGAACTGGAACACGGGCGCGCTCAGCTCGAGCGCCTGCTGCAGCGGTCCGTCCTGCAGGCCGGGTATCGGAGCGTTGAACGGCAGGCTGCGGGCCAGCGGCGATTCCAGGCCAATATGACTGCCCTGCGACCACTGGTAATAACCGGCCGCCGCCAGCCCGACAATAAGCAGTTTTTTCCACATGATAGAGAAGACCCGATCACACCATGACTGTGCCCCGGTTGTCGGCGCCGCGTCGGTCTGTCTTGAACCGCGCGGCCCGGCACGCCCCCGGCTGCGCCTTTTCCCGTCCGCCCCGATGCGTTAAGTTGTAGCCTGAGGTGGTGGGGCGCAGCGGCTGCGCCTCGACCGACAGTGCCGGAGTGTCAGCTATGCATCAGCGCCAGCAGGGGATCAGCCGTCGCGCCTTTCTCAACCGGATCGCGCTGCTGGCTTCGCTGGCGGCCAGTTTTCCGGCCGCGACCCTGGCGCAGCGGCGCGACGCAGCAACCGTCGCCGGACACCCTGCGTGGCGCGACCAGGAACCCTGGCAGACGCTCGCCGCGGTGCAGGAACATCTGTTCCCGGCCGGCCCGGATGTCCCGGGCGCCAGCGATTTCGGAGCCATTGTCTATCTTCACAACACCCTCGAAAATCCCGCTGCCGACGCCGAGGATCGGGAGTTCATCTTCAACGGTGTCGGCTGGCTCAATGACTTGCTCCGCGAACAGGACCGGCAGCCCTTCACGGCGCTGGACGAGCCGCAGCGCGAAGCCGTGTTGCGCGATATCGAGCAGAGCCGCGCGGGACGCAACTGGTTGTCGCTGCTGCTGACCTACCTGCTGGAAGCGCTGCTCGCCGACCCCGTGTACGGAGGCAATCGCGACCGCATCGGCTGGGAATGGCTGCAGCACCAGCCCGGCTATCCGACGCCGCCGCCCGACAAGACCTGGTACCGGCTCGGCAAGCCGGTGCATTTCCAACGCAAGGCTTAGTGCGCATGGTCAAACCCTTAACCACAAATGACACGAAGGAAACACTCTTAAAATATTTGCATCAAGCGTTTCGCCAGGCACGCTATGTAATTGGGAACGCTGGGGAGTAACCCGGGGAATGCTCTTGTTTTTTTCATTCCTTTGTGACCTTCGTGTCTTTACTGGTGAGGAATGGGGAGTGCGGAAATGGATAAGGATTACGACGTCTGTGTGATCGGCAGCGGGGCGGGCGGCGGGCCGGTGGCGCTGACGTTGGCGCAGGCCGGCTATTCGGTACTGGTGCTGGAAAAAGGCCCCTGGCTCAGCGAACGGGACTTCTACAAGGATGAGCTGGCCTGTTGCCGGCGCAGCGTCTATACACCCGAGCTGGAAGACGAGCAGCACGTCATCGAGGACCTCGACAGCCATGGCGACTGGGTCGGGGAGGCTACCTCGGAGTCGGGCTGGGATTTCTGGAACGGCAACTGCGTGGGCGGGTCCTCGAACTTCATGAGCGGGTTTTTCTACCGCCTGAAACCGCAGGACTTCCGCCTGTTGGCCGAATTCGGCCCGATCGAGGGCGCCAACATCGCCGACTGGCCGATCAGCTATGAGGATCTGGAACCTTATTACACGCGGGTGGAACGCGAGGTCGGTGTTTCCGGGCGGGTGGTGCGGCACCGCTACGCCGAATCCCGCTCGAGCGCGGATTTTCCTTATCCGCCCACTGCCGAGCACCCGATTGCAAAACGCATCGACGCGGCCTGCGCCGAGCTGGGATTGCAGGTGTTTCCCACCCCGCGCGCCATCCTGTCGAAGCCGCAGCACGAGCGGCGCAGTTGCGAGTATTCGGGTTACTGCGGCAGCTACGGCTGCTCCAGCGGCGCGAAGGGCAGCTCACGCGCGGCGCTGCTGGGCCGCGCGGTCGCCACCGGGCGTTGCGAAATCCGCCCGCACGCCAAGGTGCACCGGCTGCCCAGCGACAGCAAAGGGCGGGTGGCAGCGGTCGAGTATTTCGATGCCGCCGGTGCCACGCAGCGTGTCACGGCGCGCGTCTACGTGGTGGCCTGCCAGGCGGTGGAAACCAGCCGCCTGCTGCTTCACTCCACCGGGCCGCGCCACCCGCACGGTCTGGCGAACCGCTCCGGCCAGGTGGGCAGGAACCTGCTGTTTTCGGCCGGTGGTGCCGGTAACGGCGATTTCCCCTATGCGGAACTGGGTGAGGCGGATGCCGCCGCGCTGCGGGTGCGCGGACCGTTCGTCAACCGCAGTTTGCAGGACTGGTACTTCATCGACGAGCCGGAGTTCGGCGGCGCGGCCAAGGGCGGCACCATCGATTTCCTGCTGCGCCACCCCAATCCCATCGGGCCGGCGGTGGCGCTGAAATGGGGTGACGACGATCGGCTGGTATGGGGGCGGCCCCTGCAGGCGAAGTTGAAATCTCTGTTCACCGATGCCCAGACCCTGCGCTATGAAATCTTCTGCGACTGGCTGCCCACCGACAACTGCCGGGTGACGCTGGACGACCAGGTGCGTGACAAGTGGGGCACGCCGGTGGCGCGGGTGCGCATCGGCTATCACCAGCACGATCTCAAGGTGGGGCACTATCTCAACGACCGGGCGCTCGCGGTGCTGGAACGCATGGGAGCCGACAACATTCGCTCCAGCGTCAGCGGTGCGCCGCCGCAGAACCTGGTCGCCGGCGGCTGCCGGTTCGGCACCGATCCGCGCAGCTCGGTGCTGGATGCCGACTGCCGTGCCCACGATGTCGACAATCTGTATGTGACCGACGGCAGCTTCATGCCCACCGGCGGGAGCGTGCCCTATACCTGGACCATCTACGCCAATGCGTTCCGGGTCGCCGAACGCATCCGCGCGGCCCTGTAGCGATTGCCGGATGCAGGCGCCGGCCGGTTCCAGTAAAATCGCGTCTCCGCAACGCAACGCTGGATAGCCGATATCCGATGAATCTCAATTTTCTCGAGTTTGAGCAGCCGATCGCCGAGCTGGAAGCCAAGATCGAAGAGCTTCGCTATGTGGGCGACGACGCCGAAATCAATATCAACGAAGAAATCGGTCACCTGCAGGCCAAGAGCCGCTCGCTGACCGAATCGATTTTCGCCAAGCTCGACGCCTGGCAGATTTCGCAGCTGGCACGTCATCCGCAGCGCCCCTACGCGCTGGATTACATCGGCAAGATCTTTACCGAGTTCGAGGAACTGCACGGCGACCGCGTGTATGCCGATGACCCCGCGATTGTCGGCGGACTGGCGCGACTGCACGGGCGGCCGGTGATGGTGATCGGTCAGCAGAAAGGCCGCGATACCAAAGAAAAGATCTATCGCAACTTCGGCATGCCGCGCCCGGAGGGTTACCGCAAGGCGCTGCGCCTGATGCAGCTTGCGGAACGGTTCAAAGTACCCATCGTGAGCTTCATCGATACGCCCGGTGCGTATCCCGGCATCGGCGCCGAGGAGCGCGGACAGAGCGAGGCCATCGCCCGCAATCTGTATGTGATGGCGGATCTGAAAGTGCCCATCGTCTGCACGGTGATCGGCGAGGGTGGCTCCGGCGGTGCGCTGGCCATTGGTGTGGGCGACCGCATGCTGATGCTGCAATACAGCATCTACTCGGTGATCTCCCCGGAGGGCTGCGCCTCCATCCTGTGGAAGAGCGCCGAGAAGGCGGCCGATGCCGCCGAAGCCCTGGGTGTAACGTCCACCCGCCTCAAGGAGCTGAACCTGATCGATGACATCATCGAGGAACCGCTGGGCGGCGCGCACCGTGACCCGGACACCATGGCGGAGCGCCTCCAGGTGCGCCTGATCGAGGAAGTCGAACAGCTCAGTCACCTGCCGGTCGAGCAACTGATGGCCACGCGCTACGAGCGCCTGATGTCCTACGGTGAGTTCGTCGAGAAGTAAACCGTTTCAGCCCTTACTGAAGAGACTGCCAGCGGCGCCCGCCTACTGGGTCGCCTATAGCGGCGGTATCGATTCCCATGTGCTGTTACACCTGCTGGCCGCGCAACGTGCCGAGCTGCCGGGCCCGCTGGGGGCTGTGCATGTCAACCACCAGCTGCAGCGGCAATCCGGTGACTGGGAACTCCATTGCCGTGCCGTGTGCGAGGAACTGGGCGTTGCGTTTCACGCGCTGCGGGTCGAGGCGCATGCGCGGCGCGGCGAGAGCCCTGAGGCGGCCGCGCGCACCGCACGCTACCAGGGCCTGACCGACTGGCTGCCGCGCGCTGCCGTGCTGGTGACCGCCCAGCACCTCGACGATCAGGCCGAGACGCTGCTGTTGCAGCTGTTTCGCGGCGCCGGCCCCAGGGGCCTGGCAGCCATGCCGGAGCGTACACGGCTGGGCGAGGGCTGGCTGGTGCGGCCGCTGCTGGATGTGCCGCGCGCGGCGATTCGCGCCTATGCCGAGCAGCAGCGCCTGCGCTGGGTGGAAGACCCCAGCAACACCGAGCTGCGTTACGACCGCAACCTGCTGCGCCAGCGGGTCATGCCCGACCTGCAGCAGCACTGGCCCGGCATCGCCCGGGTGCTGGCGCGCGCTGCGGCGCACCAGGCCGACCAGCTGGAGCTGGCCGATACCGTGGCGGCTGTGGACCTGGGTGACTGCGGCCTGAAGGACGGGCGCTGCCTGTCGCTGGCCTCGCTCGCCGAGCTGTCACCGGCCCGCCAGCGCAACCTGCTGCGGTACTGGATTGCCGCCCGGCACTTGCCGCTGCCACCGCGGGTGGTACTGGAGCGCATCCGCGCTGAAATTCTGCCGAGCCGCGACGACGCCAGTCCGCTGGTGCGCTGGTCGGGCGCCGAAGTACGCCGCTTCCGCGACCGTCTGTACGTCATGGTGCCGTTGCCGGACCCGGACGCTGATGCCGTCCGCCGCTGGGACCTCGCCGAGCCGCTGGCGCTCGCCGACGCCGGAGGGCTGTTGGCGGCGCGACCGGTCGCCGCGGGCGGCTTGCGCAGCCCGGCACAAGGCAGCCGTATCGAGGTGCGTTTCCGCCACGGCGGTGAAATGTTGCAGCCGGCCGGGCGGGCGCACCATCATGCGCTCAAGAAACTGTTCCAGGAGTGGGACGTACCGGACTGGGAGCGCGGGCGGGTGCCGCTGCTGTACATCGACGATACGCTGGCCGCGGTCGCCGGCCTGTGCGTGTGCGAAGGTTTCCAGGCGCGCGCGCCGCAACCGGGACTGGCGTTGCACTGGAGCCGCGCGGCGCAGTGGTGATGACGACGGTGTGACAGCCGCTTGACGGGCCAGCTTTGCGTTGTGGCCCCGGGGCGAATCTGTTAACCTGCGTTCCCGTCCAGACGTTCATTTCTCCTGCCTTTTCCGGAGTTTCATGACTCGATTCATATTCATAACTGGCGGCGTGGTTTCCTCTCTGGGAAAGGGTATCGCCGCCGCCTCGCTTGGCGCATTGCTGGAAGCGCGCGGTCTCAAAGTCACTATGATGAAGCTGGATCCCTACATCAATGTGGATCCGGGCACCATGAGCCCGTTTCAGCACGGCGAAGTCTTTGTCACCGATGACGGCGCCGAAACCGACCTGGATCTGGGGCACTACGAGCGTTTTGTGCGCACCACCATGGGCAAGCGCAACAATTTCACCACCGGCCAGATCTACGAGCAGGTGATTCGCAAGGAACGGCGCGGGGATTACCTGGGCGGCACCGTGCAGGTGATCCCCCATATCACCGACGAGATAAAACGCTGCATCCGTGCCGGAGCCGAGGGCGCCGACATCGCCATGGTGGAAATCGGCGGCACCGTGGGTGACATCGAGTCGCTGCCGTTCCTGGAAGCCATCCGCCAGATGGGCGTGGAGCTCGGTCACCGCAACGCGCTGTTCATGCATCTGACCCTGGTGCCCTACATCGCCGCCTCGGGCGAGATCAAGACCAAGCCCACCCAGCATTCGGTCAAGGAGCTGCGCTCCATCGGTATCCAGCCCGATATTTTGCTGTGCCGCGCCGACCGCCCGCTGCCGGTCGACGAGCGGCGCAAGATTGCGCTGTTCACCAACGTACCGGACCGCGCCGTAATCTCGGCGGTCGACGTGGACAGCATTTATAAGATTCCGCTGTTGCTGCACCAGCAGCAGCTCGACGACACCGTGGTCGACCTGATGGGTCTCGATGTCCCGCACGCCGAGCTGTCCCAATGGGAGGACGTGGTCGAGCGCCTGGAGCACCCGGAGCGCGAAGTCAATATCGCCATGGTCGGCAAGTACGTCAACCTGACCGAGTCCTACAAGTCGCTGTCGGAAGCGCTGATCCATGCCGGCATCCATACCCGCACCCGGGTGCGTATCCGCTATATCGATTCCGAAGTCATCGAACAGAGCGGGCTGGAAGTCCTCGGCAAGGCCGACGCCGTGCTGGTGCCGGGCGGTTTCGGCGAGCGCGGCGTGGAAGGCAAGATCATGGCGGTGCGCTATGCACGCGAGCACGGCATTCCCTACCTGGGTATCTGTCTCGGTATGCAGGTGGCGGTGATCGAGTTCGCCCGCAACGTGGCCGGCCTGCAAGAGGCGCAGAGCACCGAGTTTCGCGCCAACACCCCGCACCCGGTGATCGGCCTTATCACCGAGTGGCAGGATCAGACCGGCAGCATCGAGCGGCGCGACGAAAACAGCGATCTGGGTGGTACCATGCGCCTGGGCGGACAGCTGTGCAAACTCAAAGCCGGTACGCTGGCGCGGCGCGTCTATGGCAAGGACGAGGTAATCGAGCGGCACCGGCACCGCTACGAGTTCAACAACCGCTACCGCGAAACGCTGGAGCAGGCCGGGTTGACCCTTTCCGGCCTTTCCGCCGACGGCAGCCTGGTGGAAGTGGTGGAAATCGCCGACCACCCCTGGTTCCTGGCCTGCCAGTTCCACCCCGAGTTCACCTCCACGCCACGCGACGGGCATCCCTTGTTCACCGGCTTTGTGGAAGCGGCCATTGCACAGCGGCGCCGCGTCCAGGAGGGCGACGAGCAGCCCAGCCTGGCCCGCGCTGACGGCTGAGGCGGGTTGATTTCAGTGATGCAGCCTTATTAGCAGGATTTTCAATTCATGAATTTGTGCGGATTCGAAGTGGGGCTGAATGCCCGCTTTTTTCTGATCGCCGGACCCTGTGTGATCGAGAGCGAGGCGCTGGCGCTGTCAACGGCAGCCGACCTCAAGGAACTTACCAGCGAGCTCGGTATTCCCTTTATCTACAAGTCGTCATTCGACAAGGCCAACCGTTCTTCGCTGGACAGCTTCCGTGGCCTCGGTATGGAAGAGGGGCTGCGCATTCTCCAGAGAGTGAAGGACGAGCTGCAGGTGCCGGTGCTCACCGACGTGCACGAAGACACTCCGCTGGACGAGGTCTGCGACGTGGTGGACGTGCTGCAGACACCGGCGTTCCTGTGTCGTCAAACCAATTTCATCCAGAGCGTGGCACGCACCGGCAAACCCGTGAACATCAAGAAAGGCCAGTTCCTGGCGCCCTGGGATATGAAGAACGTGGTCGACAAGGCGCGCGCCACGGGTAATGACCAGATCATGGTGTGCGAGCGCGGCGTTTCGTTCGGCTACAACAATCTGGTGTCCGATATGCGTTCCCTGGCGGTGATGCGCAACACGGGTGCGCCGGTGGTGTTCGATGCCACCCATTCGGTGCAGCTGCCGGGCGGGCAGGGCAGTGCCTCGGGAGGGCAGCGCGAATTTGTGCCGGTGCTGGCGCGCGCCGCGGTGGCGGTTGGGGTGGCGGGCCTGTTCATGGAGACCCATCCGAACCCCGCCGAGGCGTTGAGCGATGGACCCAATGCCTGGCCGCTGGGTCAGATGAAGGAACTGCTGGAGACATTGCAGCTGCTGGACAGCACGGTAAAATCGCGCCCGTTCGCGGAGGCGGCGCTGCTCGGCTAGGGAAGACCGGCCACGGAACCGCTTTTTGTAGATAGCCACGGAAAACACGGAACAGGTATTAGCCACGGAAAGCACGGAAAAAACCCATTTCTGAAAAGGCGGCTCGCTGCAGCTTGGGGGCAGTGTAACAACGGCCCGTTGGGACTTTGCTCAGACCACACAGTTGTACGGCAAATCCAAGCGGGTTTTCTGTTATTCGTTTATTCCGTGCTTTCCGTGTTTTCCGTGGCCATAAAAACAGACCAACTCTCAGATCGGAGTCGAAAGATGGCAAGAATAAAGGACGTTCAGGGACGCGAGATTCTCGATTCGCGCGGCAACCCCACGGTGGAAGCAGACGTGCTGCTGGAGGACGGCTCGATGGGCCGTGCCGCTGTGCCCTCCGGGGCTTCGACAGGTACCCGCGAAGCCGTCGAGCTGCGCGACGGCGACCGCTCCCGCTACCTGGGCAAGGGGGTTAGCAAAGCGGTGGGCAACGTCAACGGTGAGATTCGCGCTGCGGTGCTGGGCAGAGATGCGGCCGACCAGAGCGCGCTGGACAATGCCCTGATCGAACTGGACGGCAGCGACAACAAGGGGCGCCTGGGCGCCAACGCGGTGCTGGCGGTGTCGCTGGCGGCGGCGCAGGCCGAAGCCCGCTCGAACAATGTTCCGCTGTACAGGCACTTGCGCGCCGACGGACCCTACCAGCTGCCGGTGCCCATGATGAACATCATCAATGGCGGTGCGCACGCCAACAACAGCGTTGATCTGCAGGAGTTCATGATTCTGCCGGTCGGTGCGCCGAGTTTGCATGAAGCGGTGCGCTACGGCGCCGAGGTGTTCCACGCGCTCAAGTCGGTGCTCAACGGGCGCGGGCTCAATACCGCGGTCGGTGACGAAGGCGGATTCGCCCCCGACCTGTCGTCCAACGAGGCGGCCATCGAGGTGATCCTGGAGGCCATCGACAAGGCGGGATTCAAGGCCGGCACGGATATCTCGCTGGGACTCGATGTCGCCAGTTCCGAGTTTTATCAGGATGGCAAGTACCGCCTCGATTCGGAAGGCCGCGAGTTCGACGCCGCCGGCTTCACCGACTTTCTGGCCGCCTGGGTTGACCAGTACCCGATCATCACCGTCGAGGACGGCATGGATGAAAGCGACTGGGAGGGCTGGAAACTGCTGACCGAAAA
>CBDTYI010000028.1:0-15425 GCA_965364565.1 uncultured Gammaproteobacteria bacterium
GCGCCCGACCACTGGTCTGACACCATGCGGGCCTGGCGTTACGGCACGCAGTGCTTCGGCGGCGCCAACGGCTGCGGCGAGCGGGCCAACACGGGCTGAAGGTCGCAACGCCGCGCTGCGCGCCTTGTCGCCCGGGACTCGCGTCAGTCGGGGGTGCCGGGCTGTCGCGATGCTTCGCGCCTGCACTCCCCCACCGAGCCGGGAGCACAGGACTGTTGATCGATCCAGATGGTGTGGTCGAGAATCGCACCCCTGAAGTCTGCGCCGTCCAGCCTGGCGCCGCTCAGATTGGCATAGGACAGATTGGCCTCCACCAGGGTTGCGTCACGCAGGTCGCTGCCGCGCAGCGCCACACCCCTGAGGTTGGCGCGGCTCAGATCGGCGGCCCGCAGATTGCTCAGATTCAGGCTGGTGTATTCCAGATCCGCGCCCGCCAGGCGCGCGCTCGCCAATTGCGCGGCATCCAGCCGGGCATTACGCGCGTGGGCACCCAGCAGATCGGCCCGCTCGGAGCGCAGACCGGACAGGTTGCAGTTGTTCCAGTTCACACCCGGCTGCGGCTGCGCCGCGCAGTTCGCCGCCGCCACCTCCGGCTGTCCCTGCTTAAGCAGGTAGCTGAACGAGAAACCCAGCAGCACCAGGGCGACAAAAGTGAGCGGGTAGCGGTACAGCTTTGCATCGCTTGACCTGGCATGCGAGACCTCATATTTGAGCTCGCGGTGACGCAGCAGTTCGGGAGCCTCGCTGCGCCTGCGCTCGGGTCGACTGCGGCGTTCCTGCAGCTGGGCGGCGCCCGCAGCGTGGCCGCGGCGCTCTCCCGGTCGACGCTCGTCTTCGTGCATACGTGCAATGAGCAGTTTTTGACGGTTTTCCTCCGTGGGCGGCAGTTTCATGACTTCCGGGATCAGTTCCGGACAGTCGGAAACCCGTTTCCAGTCACCATCCTCAGGCCGCAGCTCATCGGTATCCCTGATACGGCCCAGCAGAATGTAACGGCTGACCTGTTTCGCGGGGTACGGTCCGCGCACCACGCCTTCCCGCTGTGTGTACCAGAGTGTTCGTTTCGACATCGCTTCGGTCATAGCCTGGTTGGTGTTGTGTTGCCAAACCCGCGAGAACCGCGCCGGCGCAGCTGCAAGCCTTGACGTTTCCTTCTGCTACTGAATCCTGCAGTATAGATGCCAGGTTCCGACCCCAGGGGAGCTGTCATGGAAACCTCCGGCCCCACTTCCGGTATTGCGCCGCGCCCCGGACCGGCCGCCAGCACCGCTACCGCGCCATGGCGCGCCGGCCAGCTGCTGTATGCCACTGTCACAGAGGGCGGCGCCGGCCGCGTGCTGCTCGCTATCGGTAATCGGCAGGTGAGCGCCCAGACTTCACTGCCGCTGGAAAAAGGTCAGCAACTGACACTGCAGGTGCAGAGTACGGGTCAACAGCCGGTGTTGCGGATACTTTCCCCGGCCGCTGACACGACCCTGAGCTCCGCGGTGCGCCTCCTGCTTCCCCGGCAGGGCCCCATGACACCCCTGCTGTCATCCCTGAACCAGCTGGCCACGGCACCCCAGACGGCGCTGCCCGGACTGATACAGCAGCTCATCCGGTCCCTGGTCCGGCAGATGCCGACAGTCGAAGCGGCGGCGACACCACGCGGCCTTAAGCAGGCCTTCCAGGACTCGGGGGTATTTCTGGAGCGCCATCTGCTGCAGCCACCTGCACCGAGCGTCAGCCATGCAGCACTCGAGGCAGACTTGAAAGCCAATCTGCTGCGCCTGTTGCAGCTGCTGCGCGACTGGCCGGCCGGCGAGCACCGGGGTGCGTCGGCCGCGGGGCAGAAACCGGGCACCGGGAGCACGCCGGACACCACGCGCACCGCGGCCAGCGGCCCGGCATCAGCCGGGGCGCGGGCCCCGATCACGCGCGCCGCAGAATTCAGCCTGGCGCCCCGCGGACCGGGCAATACCGGGTCGCCGCAGCCGGCGCCTGCAGCGGGAACCGGCGCGGCAGGCCGTAGCGCAGCTGCCACGCCCGCGGCATTTGCAGCGCCATCGGCGGCACCGCCGCTGCGGGGGATAGCGCCTTCGGCTCAGGCGCCCGCACGGATCAGCCTGGATCTGTTGAACCGATCCGGACTGTTGCGTACCGACCTGTTGCAGCAGACCGAAGCGGCGCTGGCGCGCTTACAGATGACCCAGCTGGCGGCTGTGCCGCGCGACGCCGAGCGCGGTTTGCTGGAATGGCTGTTCGAGCTGCCGATACGGCGCGGCAGCGAGCTGGACCTGTGGTCCATGCGGCTGTCCCGCGACGCGCACGGGGAGGCACAGCAAGGCATTACTGCGACCCCCGTGTGGTCGGTGCAGCTCGCCTTTGACCTGCCCGGGCTGGGCCCCATGCAGGCCCAGGTGCAGATCACCGGACACCAGGTCTCGACACAATTCTGGGTGGAACGTGCGGCGAGCCTGCCGCTGTTGCGCGCGCACCTGCACGAGTTGCGCCAGGCATTCCTGCACATCGGCCTCGAGGTCGGCGCGCTGGAGTGTCGACCGGGGCCCATGCAGTCCGGCACGCCAGCCGGCGACCAACCTTTGATCAGTGAAAAAGCATGAATGACGAGAGACGCACCACGCCGCTCGCTGTGGCACTCCAGTACGACGGCGAACGCGCGCCACGGGTGACCGCCAAAGGCAGGGAGGAAGTGGCCCAACGCATCGTGCGCCTGGCACGCGAGCACGGCATTCCGATGCAGGAAAACGAGCCCCTGGCCGCGCTGCTCGCGCGGGTGGAACTCGGCGACGAAATCCCCGAGAACCTGTACCTGGCCGTCGCCCAGGTGATCGCGTTCGCCTACCACCTGTCGGGTAAGGTTCCGCCGGACCCTTAGCGTCCGTTGCGGCTTTGCCTTCGCTAGGCACTGCCGCGGTGCATCATCACCAGCAGTTCGGCCTCGCCGCGGGTCAGACCGCAGGCCTCCATCAGTTCTTCTATGTCAGCGCCCCTGTGTACCAGCTCACTGGCCTGGGCGTAGGGGCGATCACCGACGGAGCGCATCTCCAGAACATTTTGCCGTTCGTTGATGCGCCGAACCTGTTGCTCCAGCCGCATCAAATGATCACCTGCGCCGACCGAGGCGCTGCACAGTGCGCCCAGCTCCTGCTCCACCTGCTTCACCCGATCCTGCGCCAGCCGCAAGCTGTCGGCCAGATCCGACGCGCTGCGTCTGATACTGTCGAGCGCCCGATACTGAACCGCCAGACCCGCCGCCAGGGCTATGACCAGAAAAATAAGAATTGCGTCGATCACCCGTTCACCTCACGCATATTCATCGATATGGGAGGAATCATCGTCGCGTTCTTTGCGCTGGCGGCGCCGGTCAGGATTGCGCTCACCGGATTCCGGTTTGCGCTCCGGCGCCTTGTTGCCCTCCCCGGCGCCCGAACCCGGGCGGGTGGGGGGTATGCGGTAGGGTGGAGGTAACTGTCCGATTTGTGCCATGAGCGCATCTCGGCTGTCCGCACACGGAACGACCGCTCAGAGAGCGGACACCTCGTCCCACTCCTCATCCGTGAGCAGTTTGTTGAGGTCGACCAGGATCAGAAGTTCGTCATCCTGGCTCGCCACACCCTGGATGTAGCGGGCGCTTTCATCACTACCCACATTGGGGGGAGACTCGACGTCCGACATGCGCAAGTCAACCACCTCGGCGACACAGTCGACCAGGATACCGACCACGTGCTTGGCACTCTCGATAATCACGATGCGGGTCGCGTCGGTCACCTCGCTGGTGGCCAGGCCCAGGCGCATGCGGGTATCGATGACTGTCACGACATTGCCGCGCAGGTTGATGATACCCAGCACATAGTGCGGCGCGCCGGGCACCGGAGCGATCTCCGATACGCGCAGGACTTCCTGCACCTGCATCACGTTGATGCCGTAGATCTCGTCCGCGAGGCGGAAGGTAACCCATTGAACTACCGACTCATTGTTCTTCGCATTGGCTGCCACTTTGGACATATCCGAACCTCGGTTTGTTGACTCCAGAGCGCAGGCTCCGCGCCAAAAATCGGACGCCCGCTCCGCTAACCACAGGATTCAGCATTTATCATGCCACTTCGTCGGACAATAGCTCGATGAGGGCATCGATATCGAGCAGAGCGCACATCTGTTTCATCGCAGTGCCGGCCAGCCAGGGCCGCTTTCCAGCCGCAGTGCGCCACCTGACGTCGCAGTCCTGCAGTTCGATGACAGCACCGATACGGGTGCACGCCAGCGCCCAGTGGCCATCGTCGAGTATCACCAACGGGCCGGCCTGGTGACCAGGGGTCTCGCCCACCTGCATGCTGGCCTCCCGTGGCAATACCAAGCGCGCGGTATCGACAACCCGCGACTCCCCGGTCGCCGATGCCAGCACGCCCAGCAGCAGCGGCACGGGTGCGGACAGCGGCGTGAGCCGGGAATGGCTGGTGACAACTTCTTTCACCCGGGCAACGGGTACCGCCAGGCTGAGTCCCGCGACCTCGAACACCCGCACCTGCAGACAGCCCGGGACCGGCGCAGGCACGGACGATCGCGTTTCCGATGGCACCACGTGGTCGGACGCTCCGGTTCGCAACGGCTGCGCCTGCGCATCGGCAGCCACCGTCCCGGCGACCGGCGTCGTATCGGTGAGCAATTCTTCCAGGTAAGCCCCCAGGGCCAATCCCTGCTCTATCAACTGCGCGCGCGAGGAACTCGCGCTCATTGCGCGGCCACCCGTGACACCGGCTGCCGATCCTGCTGCAACCACCGCAACAGGGAGGCATAGGCGGCGCTGCCGCGCGCCTCCGGGTTATGCACATTGATGGGAACACCCGCCTTGCTGGCTTCGCGAAACTGGGTGTCGACCGGAATGACGCGCGGCCACAGCTGGTCAGGATACTGGTCGCGCAGCGCACGCAAGGCGTCCGTGGACGCACGGGTCCGGCGATCAAAGAAGGTTGGAATAATGCTGTAGGGCAGCGTGTCCCCGCGTGACCGGGCGATCATCTGCAAGGTACGCAGCATGCGTTCCAGCCCCTTGAGCGCCAGAAATTCGGTCTGCACCGGGATCAGCAGCTGCTGGCAGGCCGCCAGCGCGTTGACCATCAATACACCGAGCATCGGCGGACAATCCATGAGCACCGCGTCGAAACGCCCCTGCAGGCGCTGCAGCGCCTGGCTGATCACCAGGCCCATGCCGTCGCGCGCCCCGAGTTGTCGGTCCAGGGTCGCCATCGCGGTTGAAGCCGGCATCAGGGTGATGCCCTCGAGGCGCGTCGGGTGCAGCAGGGGTTGTAACAGCTCGAGCGGGCTTGCGTTCGCCTGCGCCTGGAACAGCGAATATGCGCTGTACTCCACAACGTCGGGGTTCAAGCCAAAATAAGAGCTCATGGAACCCTGCGGGTCGAGATCGACCAACAACACCCGCCTGCCCTGCTGCGCCAGCAATCCACCCAGGCTCACCGCCGTGGTGGTCTTGCCGACGCCGCCCTTCTGATTGGAGATGGCCCAGCTGATCATAGCGTTGCTCCGGTCAGTCCTGTCGCGGCGGCGTCGCGGCGCTCCTCCTGGGCCGGCTGCGGCGGCAGCAGCTCGCCTTCGCGGGTGGTCTGCAGGTGATTCAGGCGCTGACTGATGCGCGCATCTGCGCCCGACATGATGACCAGCACCACCCGTCGGTTCTTGGCTCTGCCTTCGGGCGTGTCGTTACTGGCCGCCGGCCGATACTCCCCGTAGCCAACTGCCGCCAGTCGTTGTGGGTCAATGCCGAGCCGGGTAAACAGGTGCACCACGCTGGCGGCGCGCGCCGCCGACAGTTCCCAGTTGGAAACGAACTCGAAGTTGTTGATGGGAACGTTGTCGGTGAAGCCTTCCACATGAATGATGTTACTGAGCGGCCGCAGTTTGCCGGCCAGCTCACGCAAAACCGGTTGTGCCTGGCCGGACAACTGGGCGCTGCCGGAAGAGAACAGAATACTGGTGTTGATTTCGACTTCGATCCAGCGCTTGTCGCGGCGGACCTGGATCAGCCCGTCGTCGACCAGTTCGGCCATGGCGGCCTCAATGGAATCGGCCAGATCCTGAGAGGCCTGGTCGATATCCGACTGCTGCGCCGCGTCCTGGCGGGATTCCGGGAGCGGCTGCGCACGCTCCGGTGCCGATTGTTCCTCGGGCAGGATAGGCAACGGCAGGTTGAACAAATCGATTACCGGTCGGCTGTGATCGATAACCGTGTCGGGATGCGCCGAGGTGCGCGCCAGATCGCCAACCTGAATCGGCTGCAGGCTGCGCGCAGGATCGCGAAACGCGGCAACAATGGAATCGGACAGAACTCGATACTTGCCTTCGTTGACCGAGGATATTGAATACATCACCACGAAAAAGGCAAACAACAGCGTAATGAAATCCGCATACGACACCAGCCAACGCTCGTGGTTCTCGTGTTCTTCGCTGCGCTTCTTTCTGGACATGGCGGTTCGCTCACGGAGGGTATACAGGGATCGCGGTTGCATGCTTCAGTGCCCACCGGGTTACTGATAATACCCCTGCAACTTGGTTTCGATATTGCGCGGATTCTCACCCTCGGCAATTGAAATCACACCTTCGACAATCATTTCTCTGAACTGAGTCTGGCTGTGAACCTGGCTCTTGAGCTTGTTCGCCACGGGCAGAAACAGCAGGTTGGCGAAACCGACACCATATATCGTGGCGACAAACGCGGTGGCAATGCCACTGCCGAGCTTGGACGGATCGGCGAGATTGTTCATGACGTGTATCAGGCCCATGACGGCACCGATGATACCGATGGTGGGGCTGTAGCCTCCCATACCATCGTAGACCTTGGCGGCCTGGATATCCTGGTGCTCTTTATTGTCGATTTCGACCTCGAGTATGGCGCGGATAATCTCCGGCTCACTGCCGTCGACCAGCAGTTGCAGTCCCTTGCGTGCGAACTGATCGGGCTCCTCCTCGGCGATAGCCTCGAGTCCGAGCAGCCCTTCGCGGCGCGCGATATTGCTCCAGCTGACGATTTTCTCCGCCACCTCTTCCGGGTGCAGCTTGACCGGCACCACGACCCACACCGCGATTTTCATGGCACGCACAAAAGTGCGAATCGGGGTCTGCACCATAACCGCGCCGAGAGTTCCGCCGGCGACGATGACGAAGGCCGTCATCTGCACCAGCGAGGCGGTGTGACCACCCTCCAGTATGTTGCCACCCAGAATCGCCACCAGCGCCAGCAGCATTCCGGTCATGCTGAGGATGTCCAAACTCAGTCCCCCGCCACCTGCGCCAGGGCCGGGCCGAGTTCGCGCAGTGACAGCACCTGGTCACTCAGCCCCGCCTCGGCAACCGCCATCGGCATACCGTAGATGACACTGCTGGCTTCATCCTGGGTCCAGATCAGTCCACCTTGTTTCTTCAGCGCACGCGCGCCTTCACGACCGTCGGCCCCCATACCGGTCAGCACCAGTGCCAGCGTCTTGCCACCGAATACCTCGGCTACGGAGTCGAAGGTAACGTCTGCGCAGGGTTTGTAATGCAGGGCGGGATTACCGTCGCTGATCGTGATCTCCACCTTGCCATTGCGCTGCTGCAGGGTCATCTGGCGTCCGCCGGGGGCAAGCAGCACCTGGCCCGGCTGCAGAACATCACCGTTCTGCGCCTCCTTGACCCGTATGGCGCACTGCTGATCCAGACGCGCGGCGAAGGCGGGCGTAAAAGTGGCCGGCATGTGCTGCACCACCAGCACCGGCAGGCGAAAACCGGCGGGCAAGTTGCTCAGCACCTGCGCCAGCGCGACCGGTCCGCCGGTGGAACTGGCAATGGCCACCACCTGCAGCTGACGACTGTGTGGCACGAGCGGTGCGTGCCGCGCACGCGACACGACGCGCCGCGGCGCCGACGCCGGCGCCGCTCCGACCAGCGGCTTCTGTCGGGCCACGGCATGGATACGGCGGCGCAGCACCAGTTTGGCCTGTTCGCGATCCGTGGCGATGTCTTCGAACTGCTTGGGGAGAAAATCGACCGCACCGGCTTCCAGCGCGTCGAGCGTCGCCTGCGCCCCTTCCTTGGTCAGCGACGAAAACATCAACACGGGAGTCGGTGTGGCGGCCATGATCTGACGCACCGCGGTGATACCGTCCATGACCGGCATCTCGATATCCATGGTCACCACGTCGGGCTTGAGGCTGGCGACCTGAGCCACCGCCTCCTTGCCGTTGGCCGCGGTGCCGACGACCCTGATGCGGGCGTCGGCTTCCAGGATCTCCACTATGCGCCGGCGGAAGAAACCGGAATCATCTACGACCAGTACACGCGTTACCATGGATCCTATCCCTTGAATCCGGCACACCAACCGAATGTCTGAAGTTCTCGTCTCGGTTCAAGCTCGCGGTGCAACTGCGACTGAACGATCTTGCAAACCCGGGTGCCGATCACAATCGAGTCCTTACCCGTGACGTGCGTACGCTTTCATCAAGCTGGGCACGTCGAGGATCAGCGCAATCCTGCCGTCCCCGGTAATGGTCGCGCCGGCAAACCCTGCCAGCCCCTGCAGGAAGGCGCCCAGCGGCTTGATCACCACCTCTTCCTGACCGACCAGCTGTTCGACCACGAACCCGACCCGCCGGTTGGCAACATGCACAACCACTACATGGTTGACGGTCTGCTCGGCGGCTGCCGAGCGGTCGGTGACCAGCCATTCGCGCAGGTAAAACAGCGGCAGCGCCTTGTCGCGGACCATGACCACCAGCTGGCCGTCGACGGTGTTGGTGCGCGTCTCGTCCAGGTCGAAGATTTCACTCACACTGCCGAGCGGCAGCGCAAACGGCTGATCCCCCAGCTTGACCATCAAGGTCGGCATAATCGCCAGGGTCAAGGGCACGCGGATCATAAGACGACTGCCCTTGCCCAGCTGCGAGTCGATTTCAACGGTACCATTGAGCTGACCGATGCGGGTTTTCACCACATCCATACCGACACCGCGTCCGGAAACGTCCGAAATCTGCTCCTTGGTGGAGAAGCCGGCGGCAAAGATCAGGTTGTAGCACTCCTTGTCGTCCAGGCGTGCGGCTGAGTCCTCGTCCATCAAGCCTTTTTCGACCGCTTTGCGCCGCAGGCGGTTCGGGTCCATTCCCGCGCCGTCGTCTTCGATCGACAGCAGGATATGATCACCCTCCTGTTCGGCGGCCAGTATCACGGTACCGGCGCGGGGCTTGCCCGCCGCAACCCGGTCCTCCGGGCTCTCGATACCGTGGTCTACGGCATTGCGCACCAGATGCACCAGCGGATCGGCCAGTGCCTCGACAAGATTCTTGTCGAGGTCGGTCTCTTCGCCCTGCAGCTCCAGATTCACTTCCTTGTTCAGGCTGCGCGCCAGGTCACGGACCACGCGGGGAAAGCGCCCGAACACCTTCTTGATGGGCTGCATGCGGGTTTTCATCACCGCGTTCTGCAGGTCCGCTGTCACCACGTCAAGATTGGCAATGGCCTTGGACATGTCTTCGTTGGCCATCGTCTCCTTGAGTGTCGCCAGGCGATTGCGTGCCAGCACCAGTTCCCCGACCATATTCATGATGGCATCCAGGCGCTTGGTGTCCACGCGTACAGTCGCCTCGGAGGCGGACGGCGTCACCGTCGCCTTCGGCTTTGTCGCCTCCGCCGGTTCGCCGGCTTTGGGCCGTGGTGACGCGGCGCTGCTTTGCCCCGCCACCTGCGGCGCCGCCACGGCGCTGGCCCCGGTCGCGCCGGCGCTTGGCGCCTGACCCTTGCCATGCAGTGTATCCAGCAGGGCCTCAAATTCGTCTTCGCTGATATCATCGGTGGCCGACTGTGTATCCGCGCCGGCTACCTCGACCGCCGTATTTGCCGCGGCATCGGCGCTCGCGGGGGCTGGTGGCTTGCCGGAGCCGTGCAGCTGGTCGAGCAGCGCTTCGAACTCCTCTTCGGTGATATCGTCGCCACCCGGGAGCACCGTTTCGGCATCCGCACCGGCAGCCACGGGCTTCGCGTTGCTGTGCGCAGCCTCAAGCAGGGTCTCGAATTCGCTGTCGGTCGCGTCGCCATCCGCGCTCGGAGCCTGCGGCGCCGGCACACCGACTGGCTCCTGTGGCACCGGCGCGGGCGCCGCCGTGGCGCCGGGAACGGCGAGCTGCTCCAGGGTCTCAAGCAGGGTCGCGTCCGCGGGCGTAGGCATCTGGCCCTGCTGGACTTCGGCGAACATCGCGTTGACCACATCCAGCACCTGCAACACGGTGTCCATCAGCGCGGTGTCGACGCCGCGTTCTCCGTTGCGCAATACGTTGAACACATCCTCGGCTCGATGACACACCTCCACCAGGCCGTCGAGCCCGAGAAAGCTGGCGCCACCCTTGATGGTATGGAAGCCGCGGAATACCGCGTTCAGCATGTCGATGTCATCCGGTCGCTGCTCAAGCTCGACCAGTTCCTCGTTGAGCCGTTCCAGTATTTCGCCGGCTTCGATCAGGAAGTCCTGCAAAATCTCATCGTCGGCATCGATAGTCATTCTTCCTGTCCCTCAAAATCCCAGACTCGACAACAGATCGTCGACTTCATCCTGATCTGAAACGGCGCCACCGCCGGGGTCGACACCGGGTACCACGGGGCCGATACCACGCATCACGTCCGTCTCCGCTCCGGGTTCCCGGTTCCGGTCTGAGCGCTCGACACGCGCGCCGCCGGACAGGCGGATCAGCTCCACCAGGTTATCCTCCACTTCCTGAACCAGGGTGATCACCCGGCGTATGATCTGTCCGGTCAGGTCCTGAAAACCCTGCGCCATCATGACTTCCGAAAGGTTACTGTGGATCTGTCCGGCGTGGCCGCTGGTCAGGCCGAGAAAGTCGTCGATCTCCTTGCTCAGATCACGGAATTCCGTTACTCCCATGTCCTTGTTGCAGAAGCGCGCCCACTTCTCGTGCAGCGCACTGGCCTGTTCCTGCAGCTGCTCTGCAATCGGCAGGCTGCCTTCCACTGCGGTGAGAGTACGGTTGGCGGACTCTTCGGTCATGTCTATGACATGGTTCAACCTGGCTTTGGCATCGGGTATATCGGACTCGGCGAGCGCCACCATGCGCGAATCAACCGCAAAACTGTTCAGCGCGTCGTGCAGCTGGCGGGTCATTTTGCCGAGTTCGCGAAACAGGTTCTGTTCACGCGTCCGACCCAACTCGTCAATCAGGCTCTCCGCGGCATCGCTATTGCCTGACTCCAGCTCCGCGACCAGCGCACGCGCCTGGTCCAGTATGGCGCTGCCATCGAATTTGCTTGCCGGCCCCATCAGCTCACCCCGCGGTCGCTTCTACGCGTTCGAATATCTTCTCAATCTTTTCCTTCAGCGTTATCGCGGTAAACGGTTTTACGATGTAGCCGTTCACGCCTGCCTGGGCGGCTTCGATAATTTGTTCGCGCTTGGATTCCGCTGTCACCATCAGGACCGGCAGCGAGGCAAGTTTGGCGTCTGCGCGCACCGCTTTGAGCAGTTCGAGCCCAGTCATGCCCGGCATATTCCAGTCGGTCACCAGGAAATCGAAACTCCCGTTCTGCAACATCGGCAGAGCGGAGTTTCCGTCGTCCGCCTCCTGGGTATTATTGAATCCAAGGTCGCGCAACAGGTTCTTTATGATGCGTCTCATCGTTGAGAAGTCGTCCACGATGAGGATCTTCATATCTGTGTCCACGGATGACCTCCCGATTTACCGTGCTTTTCCGTTTTCATTGGCGGCCAATAAATGCTGTTCTTTGGCATCACTCGCCGATCCATTCCCCCATACGCGCGCGCAGCCGGATCAGTGCCTGCCCGTGGATCTGGCAGACCCGCGATTCGCTGACACCGAGCACCTCGCCGATCTCGCGCAGGTTCAGCTCCTCGTCGTAATACATAGCCATCACCAGGCGCTCACGCTCGGGGAGGTTCGAGATTGCCTCGGCCAGCGCCGACTTGAAATCCGAGTGTTGCAGACTGTCGAGCGGCTCGTTGCGCGGCGCATCGGCAACCGGCTGATGCTGCAGCTCGTCGCCGTTGACCCCGGTGTCATCGATACTGAATACCCGACAGCCGGTCGCATCCTGAAGGATGCGATGGTACTCGTTCAGCTCGATGCCCATCTTCTGCGCGACTTCGACATCCCTTGCGTCGCGACCTTCCTGGTTCTCGATCTCCCGCACCGCCTCGGCTACCTGGCGTGCCTTGCGGTGCACGGACCGCGGCGTCCAGTCGGTGCGGCGGATCTCGTCCAACATGGCACCGCGGATACGTATACCAGCGTAGGTTTCGAAGCTGGCGCCCTGGGAGGCATCGTAGTTCCTGGACGCATCCAGCAGACCTATCATTCCAGCCTGGATCAGGTCGTCGGCCTGGACACTGGGGGGCAGGCGGCTCATCAGGTGGTAGGCGATACGTTTCACCAGCGCCGCGTGCTTGGTAACCAGGTCATCACTTGCAGAATCGGGGGTAACAACGTACATAGCGGCTCCATTCATGCTGGCATCTCCATGTGTCCTTGGCGCGACTGAATAAGACGTTCCACAAAAAATTCCAGGTGTCCACCAGCCGCACCAGGCACCGGCCATCTATCGGTTTTCAGGGCAAGATTCTTGAACGCGAGGGAGGAACGGCTGCGCGGATAGGCCTGCACCACGGGGCGCTGTTTCCGCACCGCCTTGCGCAAATAGTCGTCGTGCGGCACAACGCCCATGAACTCCAGCGTGACATCCAGGTAACGGTCGGTCACCCGTGAAATTTTGCTAAACAAGTCCCTTCCCTCCTGCGCGCTCTGTACCTGGTTGGCCAGCACCCGGAAGCGATGCAGGCCATAGTCCGTGCTCAACACCTTGATCAGTGCATAGGCATCGGTAATCGACGCCGGCTCATCACACACCACCACGACGACCTCCTGGGCAGCGCGACTGAAACTGGTGACGCTTTCGTTGATTCCGGCAGCGGTATCGATGATGAGCGTGTCGATGTCGTGGTTCAGCTCGCTGAAAGCGCGTATCAGCCCGGCGTTCTCCATGCTCGAGAGTTCCGCCAGACGCTTGACCCCGGATGCCGCGGGAACCACCATGATTCCGGACGGGCCCTTTACGATCACTTCTTCCAGGGTGCGTTTGCCGTCGATGACATGCGAAAGATTGCTCTCCGGGCGCAGGCCCAGCAGCACATCGACATTGGCGAGACCGAGATCTGCGTCGAGCAGCATCACCCGCTTGCCTGCGTCCGACAGGGCGACGGAAAGATTGACCGATACGTTGGTCTTGCCGACCCCGCCCTTGCCACTGGTTATTGCGATCACCCGTACTGGTCGAGGTTGCGCCATACGTCTTAGTCCGGCCGCCTGATCCACACGCATCTCAGACATGAACATGCGCCCGAACCCCCCCGAAACGCTCCGCCATGGCTGTTTCACCAGGCAGCTCGCTGCTGTCTGCCAGTTGTGCGGCCTGCTGCACGAGTCTGGCGGCGCGCGCCGGGTGTATGTCTTCGGGTACGCGTTGACCGTTGGCGATAAACATCAACGGCAGCTGCTGCCTGATGACCGCCGACAGCACCCCGCCGAGGCTGGCGGCCTCGTCCAGCTTGGTGAGGATGACGCCGTCCAGAGATACCCCCGAAAATGCCCGTACCGTTTCGTCCACCACCGAGCGGTGGCTGGTTGCAGACAGCACCAGCAGGGTACGCAGCGGGATATCGCTGTCGGCCAGTGTTGAGAATTGTTCGCCCAGACGCACGTCGCGCTGACTCATTCCGGCCGTATCAATCAGCACCAGACGCTTGTCCGCCAGACTGTTCAGCGCCGAACGCAGTCCCTTGTGGTCAGACACCACCTGCACAGGGATGCCCAGAAGACGACCATAGGTCATCAGCTGCTCGTGCGCTCCGATCCGATAGCTGTCGGTGGTCACCAGCGCCACATGGCGCTGACCATGGCGCAGCACGTAACGCGCTGCCAGCTTGGCGATGCTGGTGGTTTTTCCCACTCCCGTGGAGCCCAGCAGGGCCACGATGCCACCCTGGTCGAGGAAGTCGTGGTCGGCGATTGGCAGACTGGCGGAAAGCTCCTCCAGCGCCAGCTGCCAGGCGTGATCTTCATTACGCGCCACGCCCGCAGCGAGTGAAATTCTGTCGATCAGGGAGGCCTCGAGTTCCATGCTGCTCAGCCGGCGCATGACCGCCGTGGACAGGGGTTGGCGACGCTTCAGATCAGCCCATGCCAGGTGTGCCAACTGGTTTTCCAGCAGACCGCGTAACTGCTTGATCTCCTCGCGCATGGCAACGATTGCGGGGTCCTCAACCCAGTCCAACTGCCGGGCGCGCGCAGCGCCCTGGGGTGCCGGTGCGGCCCTCGCGCCACTGTCGCGCGCCAGTACTTCTGCGGCCGCCGGCGGGACGGCCTGCGGTGCGTCCGCCACTGGCGGCAGTCCTGCTTCCGGCGCACCATGGCCCAGTGCCGACTCGTCGTAGCCCAGCGCCGCAACAATCTCAATACCGCCGTCCACCTTGCGGTTGGACAGGATCACTGCGTCAGGGCCCAGGGCTTCGCGTACCAAACGAATGGCCTGTCGCATGTCCGGCGCGAAAAAGCGTTTTACTTTCATTCCAGCCCCTTGTTGTTCGGTATCGCTGCCTGACCTACTCCGGGTTTAACCTGGGCAAAGCTCATGCTGCCGTACTCCCGTCGTTCCGCGCCCCGAGACTCGGTGCGCCTGTTCCTATGTTGGCAACCACCTTGATCTGTTTGTTGTCCGGTATCTCGCTGTAGGCGAGTACATGCAGTCCCGGAATACTGTGGCGCACCAGTTTCGCGAGCCACGGCCGGATCGGCGGCGTGACCAGCAGGATCGCCGGATGACCGGCTGCCTCCTGCCGCTGGACGCTTTCGACCAGCGAGCGGTGCATCCTTTCTGCCAGCCCCGGTTCGATACCGGCGCCCCCTTCCGAATCGGCCTGAATCGACTTGTGCAATATCTGTTCCAGCGATGGGTCGAGCGTGATGACCTGCATCTCTGGCCCCATGCCATTGATATGCTGAATAATTGAACGCCCGAGAGCGACGCGGGCGGCAGCCGTCAAAGCGCCAGGATCTTGACTCCGAGAGCCAACTTCGGCGAGCGTCTCGGCGATAGTGCGCATGTCGCGAACCGGGATACGTTCCTCCAGCAGGTTCTGCAGTACCCGCAGTACCAGGCCGATGGACAGCCGGTTGGGAACCAGGTCCTCCACCAGCTTGGGCGCCGTCTTGGCCAGCACATCGAGCAGCTGTTGCACCTCCTCGTGACCGATCAGTTCGTGGGCGTGGCTCTGCAGGATTTCACTCAGATGGGTGGCAACCACGGTACTGGCGTCAACCACGGTGTAACCCAGCGTCTGGGCGTTGTCGCGCTCGGAGCGC
>CBDTYI010000029.1:0-15107 GCA_965364565.1 uncultured Gammaproteobacteria bacterium
AACCTGTTAAGCATGTTCAACTCCCCATGATACCTGGTCCCGGAGCATGGCATTGAGCATGGTAATCATCTTGCGTATGCAGGCAGTCAGGGCGACCTTCTTGTGTTTACCGGCGGCCAATAGCCGCTGATAGGCGCCATGAATGACGGGGTTGTGCTGAACGGAGGTCAGCATGGCCATAAACAGGATAGTCCGCACACTGGCGCGTCCACTACGGATACGCCGCTTGCCTCTCATCGCACCGCTGTCGCGATTGAACGGTACGACATCGTCGAGGGCTGCGATCTGTTTGTTGGTCAACGTACCGAGTTCCGGTAAGTCGGCCAGCAGCGTGTTGACGACCTGGCTGCCGATGCCGGGGACGGAGAGCAGCAGATCGCGTTTCTCGCGCCACTCATCGACTTGCTCGATCTGGGCCTGCAGGTGACGCGCATGGCGCCGGATATCCGCCATCAGGGTCCGGGGCATAACATCCAGGCGCCCGAGCACTGTGCGGATGCCCTTTGCGTCGTTGGGCACCGAGAAATACAGGGCCCGCTCGTGGATGGCGATATCCAGCTGGTATTTGCCAACGTCGACGCCGACGTTGACGGTTTCTTCCCGTTCTCAGGCATTGTTCGATAACTTCACCCTTGCTAAATTCGGGCTCGTGGGCCCATTCGACTGTTCGAGTTAGACAATGAATCCATGCCGCGCCGCACGCTTGTTAACGGTCTCTCCTGTACAGGGATCTTCAGCCCATCGGGCGGCGACATGGATAACCTGGTGCAACAGGTTATGGGCCCACACTAATCGCTTGAGAGGGGTAAATCGATCATACAACAGCGCCCAGTATGCCCCTTCGGGGCAGGGACGCTTCGCTACGCGCCGCTGGCGCTGGTCGTTAGAACTCATGGGAGGGAATAGATGTGACTGAGTGTTGCGATTCCAAAGCATCGAACTGTAATCCTCCGAAGAAGGCTTGCTGCCCGGTAAACGGAAAACCGTATAGCTCCGTTGGAGTTAAGACTATTCTTCATCATTTAGCCGATCCCTGGACCAAGAAACTGAAGAACCAGCCCTATTACTACTGTACGGACGCTGACTGCGATGTTGTCTACTTTGGTGAAGATCAGTCGGTTATCCGTAAGTCCGCTCTGCGTACAAAAGTCGGTGTAAAGGAAGCCTCGCCTGAAAGGTCGATTTGTTACTGTTTCGGCGTTTCATACGCGGTCGCGGAAAGCGACAAACGCGCCAGGGGCTTTGTCATAGAAATGACGCGGCAATCTCTCTGTTCGTGTGAAACCAGTAATCCTTCTGGTCGTTGTTGCCTCAAGGACTTTCCGCAGCAGTGAGTTATGACAACAGCGCCGAGGACGCCGCTGCGCGGCTGAAACCGCGCAGAAAAAAAGAGTGCGCTGCCCCCGGCGCTGGACGTTAGCCGCTGTGCAGGTATATTAAAGACTTGGCATTGGGTTTTGACGCACTGAAAAGCGAATTAGTCAGCTCCAGCTTGAGGATGTTTTCAATGAATAGTGATGTTGCGAAAGAACTATATGATGCAGAACCCGATTCACCATTGTATGTCGCTATAAACCGCGTTCTGGTGAAGAATGACCCGAACCTGATGTCCATGATGAAGCAGGCCAGCTCCAAAATGTGCCTGACCACGGCGTTAACACCGGGTTTCAAGGGTTTCGACCTGATGAAGCAGCTTGGCGCATGCCCGATGGGCATGCGCTGGGGTGCAAGTACAGACATGGGGTCGGAGTTATCGCATATCTGGATTGACCAGATGACTTACTGGGACTCGGTGGAGGCTCATGAGCTCTTCCATGAAACATTTGAAGATGTAGTCGTTGACACATGTGCCCGGTGTGGGGAAGTGTTGCTGGAGGGGCCGGAAGAACCTGTATATCGAATCGTGCACAGCAACCTGCCGAAGCTCATTTCCAGTAATCAGTGGCTAAAGAAAAGTGCTAATGGTGATACCGGTAGCTACGCTATCGATAGCGGCGAAACAGTCACCGTGATGGCTACGCACCGTGTTCGACCGGGCAAGGAGGCCGAGTTTGAAGAGGGCGAGATTGCAACGATGAACCTGCTTATGGAGTCACCCGGCATGGTAGGTTTTCAGATACTCAAGCGCATAGGGTTGTCCACACTCGGTAGTGGTCATGCCACAGTCGAGTCGCTATTAGAGGATTTGAAAGACAGCTCGGGCAGCAAGTTAAAGCGCACGGCCGAGGTGTGGGAGGGCTACACCATTCCTGCGGAGTATCTGGTAATGGTCGAGTGGGAAAGCCTGCAATATGCACAGGGGAATATGCCGCATGTAAACGTGAAGCCCGATCTATTGCATATTCATGGACAGAAGGTGTTGAATAATTGCCTGCACATGCCGACTGTACGCATGTCAGACTCGATGTTCAGAGAACAAACTAACCGTGAGGTATTGAACGGGATAACGAGCTGACACGAGAAAGCCAGATCAGCAATATAACAGTGGGTGCCGAACACAATGACAGATAATGAAAATCAGAAATACACGTACTACACGAAAGTGGCATGGGCTATCTATTCTCTGTTGGCTCTCGTTCTTGCATGTGTGTTGGTCCTTTTTGTCGCTCAGGACAATGAAGAGAGGTTTTTCTACGGGTTTATGACCGTGGCGTCAGCTTATGTTTTTCGGCCCACTGAAAGGGTTTTCAGCAAACTCATCTTTAAATTTACTGGCGTCTCTCAAGCCACAGAGAAAGAATAGGCTGCCGTTACCGCGCAACCTGCTCAACCCGGGCGCTCTGCGCCAACGCGCCTCGCGCCCGTCAGCTCAGACCGGAATTCCCGGATTAATCAGAGCTTCCCGAGATGATGCGCTGTTCCTATTGAGATAACGCAATGCTCCCCGGCGGTGCTGCGTCTATGCTCTTAATAGTGGGCTGCGCCGCTGCGCCATTCACGGGTGTCGAACCAGCAGGAGGGAGCCGTCATGAAACTCACGTTGAGCGTAATCAAGGCCGATATCGGGTCTATCGGGGGGCATATCCAGCCTTCGCTGCGGTTGCTGGAAACGGTGCGCGAACACGTCGCCGCACACGGCAAGGACCTGATCATCGACAGCTATATCAGCTACACCGGCGACGACATCGCCATTGTCAGCACGCATCGGCGCGGGATAAACGACGCACAGATCCACCAGATGGCCTGGGACGCATTCATGGCCGGTACTGCCACCGCCAAGGCACAGGGTCTGTACGGGGCCGGCCAGGATCTGCTCAAGGAGGCGTTTTCGGGTAATGTGCGCGGTATGGGCCCGGCGGTCGCGGAACTCGAGTTCGAGGAACGCCCTAACGAGCCGTTCCTGTTCTTCGCCGCCGACAAGACCGATCCCGGCGCCTACAACCTGCCGGTGTACCTGGCCTTCGCCGACCCGATGAACACCCCGGGGCTGATGCTCTCGCCGGGCATGTCCAAGGGGTTCAGGTTCGTCATTATGGACGTGTCACACATCGAAGGTGACCGCGTCATCGAACTGGACGCCCCCGAGGATCTGTACGCCATTGCCACGCTGCTGCGCGACACCGAACGTTACGTGATCGAATCGGTGGCGTCGCGCGGCACCGGCGAGCAGGCGGTGTCGGTGTCCACTTCGCGCCTGCACAATATCGCCGGCAAGTACACCGGCAAGGACGACCCGGTGATGCTGATACGGGTGCAGAAGGACTTTCCGGCTACCGGCGAGGTGCTGGCGCCCTATGCCATCGGACCCTATGTGGCCGGCTGCATGCGCGGCTCGCACCAGATGCCGCTGATGCCGGTGCCGCTCAATTCCGGGATCAGCTATTTCGACGGGCCGCCGGTGGTCAGTTGTGCCGCCTTCGCCGTGCACGAGGGCAAGCTCACCGAGGCGGTGGACGCCTTTGCCCACCCGTTCTGGGACACGGTACGGGATACGGTGTCCCACAAGGCCATCGGTATGCGTCGCCAGGGCTTTTTCGGCGCCGCCATGTTGCCGATGTCGGAACTGGAGTACACCGGGATCACGGAAAAGCTGGCGGAACTGGACAGCCGCTTTCAGGTGCGTCGGGCCGATTAAAGGGGCGGTCGCGGCGTGACGCCATAGTTTTATGGTGTCCGCGCAGCCCAAGACGGTTCTCATTGTCGACGATCAATCCACCGCGCGCGGCGTGCTCAGGCGCATGCTGGAGCGCGCCGGCTACCGGGTCATGGAGGCGGAAAGCGGCGAGCGGGCGCTGGCACTGGCCGCCGCCGGCGCCGTCGACGCCCTGGTGCTGGACCTCAAGATGCCGGGGATCGGCGGTATCGAGACCTGCCGCAGACTGCGTGCCACACAGCGGCACCGGATCACCCCCATACTCGTAGTGACGGCGCTGGACGAACGCCAGGTGCTGACCTCGGCGTTCGCGGCAGGCTGCGATGATTTCATTCCCAAGCCGATCGAACCGGTGGTTCTGGAGGCCCGCCTGCACAGCCACCTGCAGCGTGCGGAGCTGTACTTCCAGCTCGAACGCGTACGCAGCAGCCTGAACCGATATCTGTCCCCGCGCACCCGGCAGATCGCCGAACAGTACTCCGAGAGTGGTGTGGTGCCGGCACCGCAACAGGTGGACGTCTGTGTGTTGTTCACCGATATACGCGGCTTCACCCAGCTGTCACAGGATATCGAGGCGGAGCACCTGTTCGCGCTGCTCAGCGGTCAGCTCGCCGCCCAGGTCGATCTGGTCTACCGCCACGGGGGGTATGTCGATAAATACGCCGGTGACGGCATCATGGCTGTGTTCGAAGGCGAGGGCAGGGCAGTGCGCGGCTGCCTGTGCGCACTCGACATCATCGCCCAGGCCCGCCAGGCGAGCAGCGCCGCCGGGGAACGCCTGGTTGCGGTCGGTTGCGGCATGCACCAGGGGCCGGCGGTGATCGGCAACATCGGCTCGCCCGAGCACCTGGACTACTCGGTCATCGGCGAGTCGGTCAACCTGGCCGCGCGCCTGTGCGGCTTTGCCGAACCGATGTCGATTATTGTATCGGACAGCGTGCAGCACGCGGTGCAGGGTGATTCGCAGCTGCGTTTTGATCACCCGCGCAGCGTCGTCGTCAAAGGTTTCCGGGAACCGGTCGCCGTGTCAGAACTGCAGCGAGTCGGCTGAGCGCGAACCAAGCCGGTCACCGGCTGGCGCATGTGTTGGGTGAATGGATTACACTGTTGCGAAAACCGCCCAGATGCCTGTCCCATGACCATCGCCTACATTACCCACCCCGCCTGCAGGCTGCACGACATGGGCGAAGCGCATCCGGAAGCGCCGGCACGGCTTGCGGCTATCGAGGACCAGTTGCTCGCCAGCGGTTTCGAGCTGGCGCTGCGCCGCTACGATGCGCCAGCGGTAAGTCGTGAACAGCTGCAGCGCGTGCACGACCCTCACTACGTGGAACGCATCTTTGCGCTGGCACCGACGTCGGGTCTGCACTGGCTCGACCGCGACACGGCGATGAATCCACACACCCTCGACGCCGCCCGGCATGCCGCCGGCGCCGTGGTGGCTGCCGTCGACCTGGTGCTGGGGGGCGAAGCGACCTGTGCATTCTGCGCGGTCCGGCCGCCCGGGCACCACGCCGAGCGGGCTGCGGCCATGGGCTGCTGTTTTTTCAACAATATCGCGGTGGGGGCCGCCCATGCCCTGACGCACTACGGTCTGCAGCGCATTGCCATTGTCGATTTCGACGTCCACCACGGCAACGGCACCGAAGACATCTTCCACGACGAGCCGCGGGTGCTGTTCTGCTCATCGTTCCAGCACCCCTTTTTTCCTCACTCCGACGCCGGCGCGCCGGGTGCCCATATGATCAAGACACCGCTGGATGCCGGCACCGGCAGTCTCACCTTTCGCGAGCGGGTCGGAGCCGAATGGCTGGAGAGGCTGGACGCATTCGAGCCCGAGCTGCTGATGATTTCGGCCGGCTTCGACGCCCACTGGCAGGATGATCTGGCCGACCTGAATCTGAACGAGCGCGATTACGGCTGGCTGACCGGGCAGCTGCGCGAACTGGCCGACCGCCATTCCGGCGGCCGGATCATCTCGGTGCTGGAGGGCGGCTACGTGCTGCCGGCCCTGGCGCGCAGCGTAGCCGCGCACCTCGACGCCTTGCTCGGCTGATCAGCTGCTGCGCTCCTGCAGCCAGGCCGCGATTGCCGGGGGGATGTCGTGCTGAGCCTTGCCGCTCACATAGATGCCGATGTGGCCGCCCTTGAACTCGATGGTGGTGTAATCCCGCGTGCCGACGTGCTGCTTGAGTGCCTTCGAGGATTCCGGCGGCACCAGGTGGTCATAGGTCGCATACACATTGAGCACCGGACAGGTCACCTGCTTCAGGCTGACCGGCAGACCGCCGATCTCCAGACCGCCCGTCACCAGCCGGTTCTGCTGGTAGAACAGGTGTACGAACTGGCGGAACGCCTCGCCGGCCTGGTCCGGGCTGTCGAAAATCCATTTCTCCATGCGCATGAAGTTCTTCAGCTTTTTGCTGTCATCCAGGATGTCGGCGAGATCGGCATACTTCTGGCTGGTGAGACGGAACGGTTTCATGGACAGGAACGTCCAGTTCAGCAGCTCGCCCGGCATGTTGCCGACGGTATCGACCAGCAGGTCGACGTCCAGGCCGCGGGCCCATTCGCTGAGCATGTTGTTGGGGGTGTGGAAGTCCACCGGCGTTACCATGGTGACCAGGTTGGCGACGCGCTCCGGGTGTATGGCCGTGTAGCACAGGCTGAAGGTGCCGCCCTGGCAGATACCGAGCAGATTGATCTTCTGCAGTCCGTGCGCCTTGCGGATGTGCCGCACGCAGTGGTGGATGTAGCGGTTGATATAGTCATCAAGCTGCAGGAAACGGTCGGCGCCGTCCGGATAGCCCCAGTCGATCAGGTACACGTCCTCGCCGTGGTCCAGCAGGTTGCGGATGATGGAACGGTCCTCCTGCAGGTCTGTCATGTAGGGGCGATTGACCAGCGCGTAAACGATCAGCAGCGGTGTTTTAGCCGGCTTGTCGACGCGCGGTTTGTAGTGATACAGGACCAGCTTGTCCTCGCTGTAGACCGCCTCCTTGGGCGCAGTGCCGACGTCGATATCGCCGATCTGCTTGAGGGTAGTCAGGCCGGAGGTAATCTTGCGGTTGAAGTCAACCGCTTCCTTGAGCAGCTGATCAGGTTGCAGGGGCAGGTTTATCATGGCTTATCCCTTCCTGGTCTTGGTTTGGGCATGGCGTTTCGCCGCGCCGGTGGTCTTCCTGGACGCGGCTTTTTTCGGCGCAGCCGTTTTTCCCCGGGTGGCCTGCCCTCCCGTCGCGGGCGTCGCCGGGGCGGCTTCAGACCGGGTCTCGGTGCTCTCTTCGAGCGCGTCCTGCAGCTGGCGAACCTGTCGCTGCAGTTCGTGGATGCGCTTATGTGTGGTGTCCATTTCGCGCCGGGTCGGCATGTTCAGGGCCGTCATGAATTCCTCCACCACCATCTGTTCATGACGTTTCATGCGCATCAGGGCATTGATCATCTCTGCCTGCAGGTGCGGGAATTCCGGCGTGGCGACCTGTTCGGCGTAGGCGTCCTCGCCGCAGTCGATCCACAGGTCGTACAGCGGGCGCAACCCCGCAAAGGGCTCGCCGGCCAGGGTCTTTTCTTACACGCGCTAATCGAACAGTTCCAGTGCACGTTGCAGCACTTTGTTGAGCAGCGCAGTGAAGTCCCGCACCGTGTGCATGTATTCGACGGACAGCCGGCTCCAGTCCTGCAGCTGTTCCTGCCACTCGCGGGTGTAACCGACCGCCGGCACGGCCAGGAAGTGTCGCGCGGCCCGGGTCATCGCGCTCGTTTCCGGCACCCGGTCCTCGCGCAGGGCCTTTTCCATTTCGCCGGGGAAGGGTGAGAACGCGCAGGCCATACGCTGCCAGTTGCTCATCGGCAGGCCCCAGAGACCGGCGAAACCCGACCAGGGATCAGCGGCGCCGGCGGGAAACAGCTGGCCCTCGCAGAGCTGCTTGAAATTCTCCTGCAGCGTCCGCTGCCAGTCCCCCGCCAGTTCGGACGCGTCTTTACCCTGCTGCAGGAGCTGCCAGAAGCTCTCGCTCATGCCCAGGTAGCTCTTGCCGAGCTCGAACAGCCGCGTGCTGACGTCTTTGGCGCTGGTGGGCAGGTTCTGGCCAAACAGCTTTGACCACTGTTCGAACGAGTTCGTCCAGGGGTTGCCGCCGGCCGCCGCAAACGGGGAGCTGCCAGCCTCCCAGGGCATCGGTTGATGCTGACGCGAGAGTTTCAGCCACACGTCCATGTACTGCTTCTGCATGTCCAGCCAGGCCTGGCTCCAGGCGTCCGATGATTGCGCAAATCCCGCCATCTCAGTGTCCTCGCGAGTCGATAGGGTTTGAATCGAAGTATAGCACCAGTATATTGCAATGCAACATAAGGTGATCCGGGGCGGTCGAGGGGCTCTGATCGACCTACGCCAGGGCCGTTAAAGTAAATGAAAAAATAGCAGATACATAAAGATAGAGGCTGGATACTGAAATCGGACCAATCTGGCTTGACAATCGCTGCCAGGCTTACTATGCTGCAATGCAGCAAAGCTGGTTTCGGGTGTATCGGCCCGACACGGCAGTGCCACAAACAAGGGAGACAGCAACCATGAACACCGAACTTTTCAACGAATGGGTGAAACTCAGCAAGAGCGCGGTTGAGCCCATGATGAAACTGAATGAAATCACTGTCAGCGCCATGGAGCGCGTCGCCCGTCAGCAGCTGGACGTGGCTCGCGACTACCTGGACCTGGGTACCCGACAGACTTCGATTCTCAGCAAGGCCGAAAGACCCGAGGACATGCTGACCGAACAGGGTCAGCTGGTTTCGGAATTCGGCGAGCGCCTGATCAACCGGGCCCAGGAATTTGCCCGCATCGCCACCGAGACGCAGCAGGCGGTTGCCAGCTGGGCGGAAGAGGCAGCGAAGAAGACTGCCGCGGACTAGACGTTAGTCCAGGGTCCGGCGTTTGCCGCCGACTCGCAGGGCCGGCATGGTATATTGCCGGCCTTTCTGCCTGCCCGCCCGCAGCCCGGACCCTCAGGCCGGGAGCGGGCAGGGGGGTTGAGACCCTTGTTGCCGTGCCGGTCGCTGCGAGGCGCAGGACGCGGCGTTCGACGTTGGAGGAGGCCAGTGCATATGGAAGACGTAGTCATTATCGATGCGGCGCGTACCGCGATCGGCAAATTCGAGGGCAGCCTGGCGGCGATCCCGGCCAGCTCGCTTGGCGCCAGGGTGATCGCCGCACTGGTGGCGCGCAACGACCTGCAGCCCGACCAGGTGGACGAAGTGATGATGGGGCAGGTGCTCACCGCCGGCGTCGGCCAGAACGCGGCGCGCCAGGCCGCCATCGAGGCCGGGCTGCCGGTCCAGGTCCCGGCCATGACCATCAACAAGGTGTGCGGCAGCGGCATGAAAGCGGTGCACCTGGCAGTGCAGGCGATACGCTGCGGCGACGCCGAGCTGATCATCGCGGGTGGCCAGGAGAACATGAACCAGGCGCCGCACGTGCTGCCCGGCTCGCGTAACGGCATGCGCATGGGCGATTGGGCGCTGGTGGATACCATGATCCGCGACGGTCTGTGGGACATCTTCAACGACTATCACATGGGCTGTACCGCCGAGAACCTGGTGGAGCGCTTCGGCATCAGCCGCGAGGAACAGGATGCCTTCGCCGCGGCGTCCCAGCAGAAGGCCGAGGCGGCACAGAAAGGCGACCGGTTCGCCGACGAAATCGTGCCGGTCGAGATTCCGCGCCGTAAACAGGAGCCGTTGATTTTCGACCGCGATGAGTTTCCGCGTCACGGCACCACCGCGGCAGGCCTGTCCGGCCTGCGTGCTGCCTTCAAGACGGACAACGGCACCGTCACCGCCGGTAATGCCTCCGGCATCAATGACGGCGCGGCGGCGCTCATCGTCGCCTCGGCGCGGCGTGCGCGGGAACTGGGCCTGGAACCGATGGCGCGTCTGGTCGCCTACGGCAATGCCGGCGTCGATCCGGCGATCATGGGCACCGGGCCGATTCCGGCCACCCGGCGCTGCCTGGAAAAAGCCGGCTGGCAGGTCGCCGACCTGGACCTGATCGAAGCCAATGAAGCGTTCGCCGCCCAGGCGATCGCCGTCAATCGCGAGCTCGGCTGGGACACCGACAAGGTGAACGTCAACGGTGGCGCAATTGCGCTCGGTCATCCGATCGGCGCCTCGGGTGCGCGCATCCTGGTGACGCTGCTGCATGAAATGCGCAAACGCGACGTGCACAAGGGTCTGGCGACCCTGTGCATCGGTGGCGGGCAGGGTGTTGCCACGGCGGTGGAGCGCTGAAGGTCGGGTGGCTCTGAACGGGACTTATTCAAGGGATCAAGCAAGGAGGAACAACAATGGCACAGAAGACAGCGTTGGTAACAGGCGGAACCGGCACCATCGGTTCGGAAATCTGCCGGCAACTCACCCAGGCGGGATGCCAGGTGGTGGCGACCTGCCTGCCGGCCGAGGAGGGCATGGCGACCGAGTGGCAGGCCAAACAGAAGAAAGACGGTTACGAAATCGGCGTGGTGCCCTGTGATCTGGCGGATTTCGAGGCTACCAAGGGAGCGGTCGCCAAGGCCACGGAACTGGCCGGGCCCATCGACATCCTGGTCAATGTGGCCGGCATAACCCGCGACGCTGCGCTGCGCAAAATGAGCCCCCAGCAGTGGCACGAGGTCATCCAGTCGAATCTCGACAGCGTATTCAATGCCACGCGCAATGTGATCGAGGGCATGCTGGAGCGCGGCTTCGGACGGGTGATCAGCATCTCCTCCATCAACGGCCAGAAAGGCCAGTTCGGTCAGTCCAACTACGCGGCATCCAAGGCCGGCATCCACGGCTTCACCATGTCGCTGGCCCAGGAGGGCGCGCGCAAGGGCGTCACCGCCAACACCGTGTCGCCGGGTTACATCGAATCGCCGATGGTCAATGCGGTCCCCGAGGATATCCGCAACCAGATCATTGCGCAGATCCCGCGCAACCGGCTGGGGCGGCCGGCCGATATCGCCCGCACGGTGGTGTTCCTGGCGGCCGACGACGCCGATTTCATCACCGGCGCCAACATCCCGGTGAACGGCGGACACTACATGAGCTGATGCGCTGGTATGACCGAAGAACGGATCATCAAGAAGTACGCGAACCGCCGCCTGTACGACACGGCGGAGAGCCGCTACATCGCACTGGATGACATCCGTCAGCTGGTCATGGACGGCGCGCGTTTCCGCGTGGTCGACGCCAACGGTGATGACATTACCCGCAGCATCCTGCTGCAGATCATCGTCGAGCAGGAGGAAAAGGGCCAGCCCATGCTCAGCACCCGGCTGCTGGAACAGATCATTCTGTACTACGGCGATACGCTGCAGTCGTTTGTCGGCACCTATCTCGAGAAGAGCATGGATGCCTTCATCCGCCAGCAGCAGGTGCTGCAGGATCAGATGGAAAGCATGCTGGAGATGGCGCCGTCCTCGGTGTTCAGGGACATGGCCGAGCGCAACCTGCAGCTCTGGAAGAGCATGCAGGACAACCTGATGAAGGCCTATGGTCCGGGCGGCGGTACGCACCAGGCGGACCGCAAAAAGAAGGGCTGAGAGCCGCCCGCAGACATGCCTTGGGAGTCGTTGCAGCCGCGCTGCCTGCACAGAGGCAGTGCGGCCCGCAACAGGAATAGTTGTCATTCTCGTTCCCGTTGCCCTCACATGGACTTCCCCCGGCATCGGGACTAACATCGAACAGACCGTAGCAGCCGTGGCACGCGGACCATGAACGGTCGTGAGCATATTTAACCTCGATAAGATCTTCAAACCGCGCCGGGTCGCCCTGATCGGGATCGGCAGGGATCCGGCTGACCTCGGCAAACGGGTGCTGGCGAACCTGCTGGGCGGCGGTTTTCGTGGCATCGTCTACCCGGTCAGCGCCGAAGTCGAATCGGTGAGCGGGGTACCGACCTACCCGGGCCTGCAAAGCCTGCCCAGAACACCCGACCTGGCGGTCATCTGTGCACCGGCGCCGGACGTGCTGCAGGCGGTCAGCGACTGTGGCGAAGCCGGTATCCTCGGGGTCGTGATTCTGTCCGGCGGTTTCCGCGAAACGGGGCCGGAAGGCGTGCAGCGCGAAGAACAGCTGGCCCGCCTGGCGGCGCGCTACCGGGACATGCGTATCATCGGTCCCAATTCGCTGGGCGTTATCGTGCCCGAGCTGGGTCTCAATGCCAGCCAGGCGGTGGCGCTCCCGCGCAAGGGGCACCTGGCTTTCATCTCTCAGTCGCATTCGCTGTCCAACGCCATACTGGACTGGGCGGCGGATTCCGGGGTCGGGTTTTCGCTGTTTGCCTCGCTTGGAAACAACATGGACGCCGGCTACGGTGATCTGATCGATTACCTGGGCACCGACCCTAACACGCGTGCCATCATTCTCTACGTGCAGTCCATACGCCATGCCCGGCGCTTCATGTCCGCGGCGCGTTCGTTTGCCTGCAGCAAGCCGATCGTGGCCTACAAGTCAGGCCGCTTCGAGCGCTCGGCGCGGGCTGCGCTGTCGCACACCGGTACCATCGCCGGTGAGGACGCCGTGTACAGCGCGGTGTTCGAGCGCGCCGGCATCGTCAGGGTCACGGAGCTGGACGATATTTTCGACGTGGCCGAAATCCTGGCGTCGCAGCGCCTCCCGGAGGGACCGCGACTGGCCATCGTCGGTAACGCCGGCGGGCCCGCGATCATTGCCGCCGATGCACTGTTGTCGCGCCGCGGTGAACTGGCCACTCTCGATGCCGACACTGTGGCGCAGCTGAACGCGGCGCTGCCGGACGGCTGGTCGCAGGGCAACCCGGTCGATCTGCTCGACGACGCCGGGGCGGAGCGTTATGCGGCGGCGCTGGAGATCGTGCGCAAGGACCCGAACGTGGACGCTATCCTGGTGGTCTTCACCCACCACCCGCTGGTGGACTTCAGGGCGGTGGCCGAGACGGTGGTCAAGGCGGCGCAAAGCTCGCGCAAGCCGGTGTTCGCCGCCTGGATGGGCGGCAACCAGGCGCGGCGGATGATCCGCTATCTGAGCCACGCCGACGTGCCGGCGCACGCCACCCCGGAGCAGGCGATCCGCGCCTTCATGCACCTGGTGTCCTATGCGCACAACCTGGAAAGCCTCTACGAGACACCGCGGGAAATGCCCATCCGCTTCTCCGGCAGCCGGCAGAAGTTCGCGCGGCGCTTCCACAAGATGCTGCAGCAGCGCGACGCGCTGAACGAAAATGAGGCCAAAATGCTGCTCAAGGCCTACGACATACCGGTCTGCGATACCTGTGTCGTGCACAGCGTCGAGGAAGCGGTGCAAGCCGCCACCGAGATGGGGTATCCGGTGGTGCTGAAATTGTGCTCGCCGGAGCTCATGCACAAGATCGATATCGGCGGTGTGGCGCTCGACCTGCGGGACGAGAGCGCCCTGCGCGCCGCCTTCGAGCGCATGCGGGAGATTGTTTACAGCCAGGGCCTGCAGACTCGCTGTCACGGGCTGACGCTGCAGCGCATGGTCGATCGCGCGCAAGGCCTGGAGATGATCCTCGGCGCCAGCAAGGATCCGACCTTCGGTCCGGTGCTGATTGTCGGCCTGGGCGGTGTCGCCACCAACATTTACCGGGATCATGCCATCGGACTGCCGCCGCTCAACGAGCGTCTGACGCGACGCATGCTCGAATCGCTGGGGTGCTGGCCCATGCTGCACGGCTATCGCGGTCAGCCGCCGGTGGCGGTCGACAAGCTCATCGAGACGGTGATCCGGTTTTCCTGTCTGGTGGCCGATTATCCCGAGATCCAGGAGTTCGATATCAATCCACTGCTGGTGTCCAGCGACGGTGTCATCGCGCTCGATGCGGCCGCGGTACTCGACAGGCAGGTCCAGTGGCATGCCGACGGGCGCTACGATCACATGGCCATACGTCCCTACCCGGAGCAGTTCACGCGCCGGCGCCAGCTGCGTGACGGTGTCGAGGTACTGCTCAGGCCGATCCGGCCCGAGGACGAGCCGCTGTGGCACAACCTGATTGCCAGTTCCTCGCCGGAATCGATCCGGTTCCGCTTTCGCTCCATCTTCAAGCACAGCAACCACGAGATGGCGGTCAGGCACTGCATGATCGACTACGCCCGCGAGCTGGCGCTGGTGGTGGAAACCGGGAGTGGGTCGCAGCGTCAGCTGATCGGAGTCGCCCAGCTGATGACCGATCTCAACCAGGCTACCGCGGAGTACGCCGTCATTGTGCCGGACCCCTGGCAGGGCAAGGGCGTCGGCGCACTGCTGCTCGATTACTGCCTGGAAGTGGCTGCCCGCTGGGGCATTTCCGAAGTGATCGCCGAAACCGATCCGGCCAATGTGCGCATGTTGTCCATGTTTCGCCGGCGTGGGTTCAGCAGTGTGGTCCGGCGCGACGAGGACGTGGTGTTTCTGCGCAAACGCGTGGCGGGCGAGTGACTGCACGACGGTTGAAGGGCGCAGCAACCCGCTAGGGGAGAACGGCGGCGCCGGTCGCGTGACCGACGCCGCCGCGTCTTGCGGCAGACCGTGTTACATCATGCCATCCATGCCGCCCATGCCAGCCATTCCGGGGCCGGCCGCTTTTTCCTCTTTCGGCAGTTCCGCCACCATGGCCTCGGTGGTGATCATCAGGCCGGCGATGGAACCGGCGTTCTGCAACGCCGTGCGGGTGACCTTGGTGGGGTCCAGGATACCCATCTTGATCATGTCACCGAACTCGCCGCTGGCGGCGTTGTAACCGAAGTTACCCTTGCCGTCTTCCACCTTGGAGACGATCACCGACGCCTCATTCCCGGCATTGGCGACGATCTGGCGCAGCGGTTCTTCCATGGCGCGGCGGGCGATCCCGATGCCGACATCCTGGTCGTGGTTGTCGCCCTTGAGTTTGGCAATCGCGGCCCGCGCACGCAGCAGGGCCACACCGCCGCCCGGTACCACGCCTTCTTCCACCGCGGCTCGGGTGGCGTGCAGGGCGTCTTCGACGCGGGCTTTCTTTTCCTTCATT
>CBDTYI010000030.1:0-14999 GCA_965364565.1 uncultured Gammaproteobacteria bacterium
CTTGGGAAAGTGCGCCGGCACCCAGTCCAGCAGTACGCCGATGTCGTTCTCATGGCAGCGATCGACGAAATAGCGGAAGTCGTCCGGCGTGCCATAGCGGCTGGTCGGCGCGAAGTAACCGGTGGTCTGGTAACCCCAGGAGGGATCGTAGGGGTGTTCGGTAATCGGCAGCAGCTCGATATGGGTAAAACCCATCTTCTTAACGTAGTCGACCAGCTTTTCGGCCAGTTGGCGGTAGCCGAGAAACTCGCCTTCCGGGCCGCGCTGCCAGGAACCCAGGTGTACTTCGTACACCGACATGGGCGTGTGCTGCCAGTCCTTCGCGGCGCGCTGCTCCATCCAGGCCTCGTCCTGCCAGGCATAGCCGGAGGGCTGGTGAATCAGCGATGCGGTGCTCGGCCGTACTTCATAGGCCTGCGCATAGGGGTCGGTCTTGAGGACGATCTCGCCGGTGTCGCGATTGCGGATTTCATACTTGTAGAGCCCGCCCGGCGCCAGGTCCGGAATGAACAGTTCCCACACGCCGCTGCCACCGCGCACCCGCATCGGGTGACGGCGCCCGTCCCACTGGTTGAAATCGCCGACCACACTGACGCGCTCCGCATTGGGTGCCCACACCGCGAACAGCACGCCCGCAATACCCTCGATTTCGTGCGGATGGGCGCCAAGGAAACGATAGGCGTGGCGGTGTTTGCCTTCTCCGAACAGGTGCAGGTCGAAGTCCGGGAGTTGGGGCGGGAAACTGTAGGGATCGTGCGCGATGTGCTCGCGGTGGCCGTCGTCGCGCCAGATCAGCCGGTAGCGGTCGGGCACCGTGCCACGATTGCCTACCCATTCGAAGAGATCGCTGTCACCGATGCGTTCCAGGCGCAGATTGCCTTCGGCGATGACGACTTCGTCGGCGCCCGGCAGGTAGGCGCGGATCAGATCCTTGTCGTCCTCCGGGTGTCTGCCCAGCACCGCGAACGGGTCGTGGTGGCGTGCCTGAACAATACGTTCGAAGTCGCTGTGAAGGGGGGCGTTTTGCATAGTTGATCCTCGAATTCCCTGTGACTCGTTGGGTGCAGTTTTACCCGCTTAGCGGGCAAAAGTATAGGCGTGCGTCGGTGCCGGCATGATAACGGCGAAATCGCGCCACGATGACTGATTGTCAGCCCGGAGAACGTTGTGCCTGGCTGGCGGCGCAGCGGGCAAAGCTGGCCCGGTCGCCGATCGCGATGCGCCCTAGTTGGCGCGCTGGCGCAGCCGGTAACTGCCGTGCTCGAAAGCGGTGAAAAAAGCCCCAATGGCGGGATGGGTGACGGGTTCGCTGGAATCGTCCGCCTCCAGGTGGCGTTCCGCCACATAGGTGACGCGGTCCGAGTCGTCGACCAGGATATGGTACCAGGGCTTGTCCCGGGGCGGGTGGCTGCGGGCGACTTCATCGTACCAGCTGTCACTGCCCTCGAACTCGGGGTCTACGTCAACAATCACGCCGCGATAGTCGAACTTCAGGTGGTGAACAACCTGTCCAATGGAGAATTGCGCTTGTGCTGTCATGGTTAGGCCTGTGCGGTTGGACCGCTCGGTTCCGGCTCGGTAATCACCCTCGTTCTGTCGGACAACCGGCCTTGTCCCCGGGTTCCGGTGCCGGTCGGCTGGCGTCATTCAGGTTTCCTGCATCAATCAGTGTAGACCCTGCGCCTGCCAATGAAATGCGCGAGATCAAGAAACTGCCCGGTTTTGGAGGCCGGCTGGAGCGTGCCCGGCCTAGCCAGCCCTGCCTGGTTTCCAGTAGTCTCGGGCCTTCGGTCCCGGTGTTTAAACTGACTCGCAGGAATGGCTGCTCGCGACCTCAACCCCCCGACACGCTCGGCTACGCTCCGCTCACCGGCGCTCTATCTCGGTGAGCTGGAGGTGGTGGAGAGCGAGCGCAGCCGCGGCAGGGCCTGGCTGAGCGGTACGCGCCTCAAGTCGCTGGCCATTCCCATGCTGCACTGGACGCTGCGCCACGCACCGGTGGCCCTGGCGATGGCGCAGGTGCGCCTGATCGTCGCGGTGATGCGCCTGCTGTACCGGCGCCCGCGCACCCCGCTGCGCCTGGCTTGTGAGCGGCTGTGCCGGATTGCCGCGCAACGCGGCTGCGAGCACGATCCGAAGCAGGTCTACCACCAGTATCTGGCCAATTTCACCGGCGTGGCGGAAAATTATTTCCGCCTCTATCACAGCGGTATCGAAGCGGTGCTGGGACGCGTCGAACTGCCCGCCGATGGCATCGAAACGATGCACACCCTGGTGCGCGAACACGGTGGCGTGGTGTTGGCCGTGCCGCACAACGTCGCCAGCGCTTTCTCCGGGTTGGCGCTCAACCATGCCTTTCCGCTGCTGGTGGTGGCGAAAAACTCGTCCACCATTGCGCGCACCCGGGTCGCTCTGGACATGTTCGAGCGCATGGAAGTGCAAGTGCTGATGGTGCGGGGCGGCAACGCCTTCGAGCTGTCGCGGGCCCTGTTCCGGGTGCTCGGCTCGGGACGCGTGGCAGCGGCGACGCTCGACAACGTGGACAGCGGCGCCGCCGCCTGCACTGCCACCCTGTTCGGGCAGCCGGTCGGGTTTGCGCGCTGGGCCGCCAAGGTCGCGGTGCGGCGCGGCATACCGGTGGTGCCGGCGTATTTCAGCTCGCACGGGGCGCGCATCCGGGTGCTGTTCGGTGCGCCGATCCTGGCCGGCGCGGTCGACACCGTGGTGCAGCGCTACATCGCGTTTTTCGAACAACACATCCTGGAGGATCCGGCCAGCTGGGCCTACCTGGGTGACAAGCGCTGGCAGCGTGTGTTGCGAGAGGCCGACGCGACGCTGGAAAGGGGTGGGTCCCAGTGAAAACGCCGGCGCCGGGGCGGCCTGGCAGCGCCCATGCGGCTATTTGCGGAACGTCCAGTAGTGCCCGGCCGGGCTGTCCACGGCTTCCAGCCCGAAGCGCCTGTCGGCGCGCTGGCCGGTCTGCAGCAGCGAAAAGATGTCTTCCATAATGCGCCGGTCCTCGGCGAAGTAGGAGTGCCCCAGCAGGCCGCCCGAGACGCCGCTGGCGTCGATCGTCTCCACGCCGTCGACCACCAGCAGGCCCTCGCCGGCGTCTCCGGCGCGCGCATAGCCGTGGAAAGCCTTGGACGCCATCAGCGCGCGGTCGTTGGACGAGGCGTACATAGTGGTATGAATGCCGGTGCGTGCCAGCCGCGGCGCGATATCGAGGCGGAACACGTCGGCGTCGACGTCCGGGGCGATCATGACGATTTCCCGGAACACGATAAGATCACCCGGCAGGCGGTCGCCCGCCAGGGTGGTCATGCCGCGCCCCAGGATGCGGTTGCCCATGCTGTGAGCGACCAGGTAGATGTTGCGCGCCGCAACTGTTTCCAGCATGGTGTTGAGCAGCTCCACAAAGTCGGCCTGCGCCCACTCCGCGTTGGTTTCGTCGACCGTGTATCCGGTCAGGCTGCCCTGCGACGGCCAGCTGAACAGCAGTACCGGACCGCTGAACTTCAGATCATTGGCGAACTGCGCCACGTCCCGGCTGGCCTGTGCGAACTCCATATTGTAGCCGTGCACGAAAATCATGATCTTGCCGTCCCGCGAATCGGCCACCGCATGGGTCAGGCGGCGGAAGAAATCATCCCGGGTCAGGCGCAACACGTCGCGCACCTTGATGTGCTTGTGTTCATCGGGCGACCACTGGAACTTGAACACCGAGGGCTGTTCCTTGCGACCCATTACATGGCCCGGGGGTATGCCGACGTGGGTGATGCCAAAGCTCATCTCGCCGCGCTCGGTACCGAAATACTGACCGCTCTCGGGATCGGGCGCCCGATCGGTGGCGAAATAAATATCGACCTGGCGCGGCGAAGGCGCGGCCTCGGAGGACGCCTCCCGCGAACCGCCCGGGAGGGAGCAGGCGGACAGCCCTGCGAGCAGGGTGGAAAACACAACGACGGCGAGCAATCGGTATAGGTATGTCGGGGACAGCATCACGGGAAATCAGATCAGGTTTCTAGGTGGAATAGCCAAACATCTCTTCTAGGGCCTTGCCTGACGCTTTTCGGGGCTGCAACGCCATGGCGCGCATAGGGTTTAACAGGGCTCTAACACAGCCGGGTCAAGCGACGCTCACAACGGGTCCTGTCGCTGACCAAACCGGGCGCGTATTGTGCCGCATTGAGACCCGGTTGCACAGGGGCCCCGCGCCGGGTTGCCTGACGCCGTGTGATGCACGGCAGGGGTAGCCGGATTTTCTGCCAATGTTTTGACTTGTCGGGCAACTGTGTGCGCCTGTGCGTCACAAGGGCGGTGGCGCCACCGGTGACAGTTGCCAGATCTCCCGGTTGTAGTCGAGCATGGTCCGGTCGGTGGAGAACTTGCCGCTGCTTGCCGTGTTAAGGATGCTCATGCGCGTCCAGCGTTCCGGGTCGCGGTAGGCTGCGGACACGCGGTCCTGGGCGTCGACAAAACTGCGGAAATCGGCCGCCGTCAGCCACGGGTCGTGGGCGCTGGTGACGGAGTGGATGATGCCATCGAACAGGCCCTTCTCGAAGCGGTTGAAGTGCCCGCTTTTCAGCAGCTGCATGACCGCATTGAGGTCCGGATCGGCGGCGATGATGTCCCAGGGGCGGTAATCGCGGCGTGTCTCGGTCACCTGTTCGGCGTTCAGACCGAACAGGAAGAAATTATCCGCGCCGACTTCTTCCAGGATCTCGATATTGGCGCCGTCCAGGGTGCCGATGGTGACGGCCCCGTTCATCATGAACTTCATGTTGCCGGTGCCGGAGGCCTCTTTGCCGGCCGTGGAGATCTGCTCGGACAGGTCCGCCCCGGGGCAGATCACCTCCATGGCAGATACCCGGTAATTGGGCAGAAACACCACTTTGAGCAGGTCACCCACCTCGGGATCGCTGTTGACCACCTTGGCGATGTTGCTGACCAGCTTGATGATGTCCTTGGCGATGGCGTAACCGGGGGCCGCCTTGCCCCCCACCAGCACGCAGCGTCGGGTCCAGTCGCCCACATCGCCCCGCTTGATGCGGTTGTAGAGATGGACCACATGGAGCGCGTTGAGCAGCTGGCGTTTGTACTCATGGATGCGTTTGACCTGCACATCGAACAGCGCCGAGGTGTCGATCAGTACGCCGGTCTCGCGTTGCACCAGCTCCGCCAGCCGCTGCTTGTTGGCCAGTTTCACTTCGCGCCAGCGCTGCCGGAACTTGGCGTCCTCGGCGTAGGGGGCCAGTTTGTGCAGTTCCTCCAGCCTGGTGACCCAGCCCTCGCCGATGTGTTCGCTCATCAGCCCGGACAGGACCGGGTTGCACAGGCTCAACCAGCGCCGCTGGGTGACGCCGTTGGTCTTGTTGTTGAATTTGTCCGGCCACAGCTGGTAAAAATCCTGGAACAGCCCTTCTTTCAGCAGGCGCGAATGCAGCTCCGCGACGCCGTTAACCGAGAAGCTGCCGACAATGGCCAGATACGCCATGCGCACCATGGGGGTTGGGCCTTCCTCGATGAGCGACACGCGGCGCAGGCGCTCGGTATCGCCGGGCCAGCGCTGTGAAACCTCGGCGAGGAAACGCGCGTTGATCTCGTAGATGATCTCCAGCAGGCGCGGCAGCAGGCTGGCAAACATATCCACCGGCCATTTCTCCAGCGCCTCGGGCAGCAGAGTGTGGTTGGTATAGGCCATGCTGCGGGTAACGATGTCCCAGGCGCGCTCCCAGTCGACGCGGTGCTCGTCGACCAGCAGGCGCATCAGTTCGGCTACCGCAATGCTGGGGTGGGTGTCGTTGAGCTGGAAGCAGTGCTTGTCCGCCATGGCGTCGAAATTGCCGCCGTGCAGCCGCAGCCAGCGGCGCAGCACATCCTTGAGACTTGCCGACGCCAGGAAATATTGTTGCCTGAGGCGCAGTTCCTTGCCATTTTCGCTGGCATCGTTGGGGTACAGCACCATGGTGATGTGCTCGGCATTGTTCTTGGCTTCCACCGCCTCGGCATAGTCGCCGGCGTTGAACTCATCCAGGTCGAACTCGTCGGTGGCGGTGGCCTTCCACAGGCGCAGGCTGTTGACCGTGTTATTGCGATAGCCGGGCACCGGAATGTCGTAGGGCACCGCCAGTACATCGTGGCTGTCTACCCAGCGCACCCGCAGCTCGCCGTTGTCGCCCTTGTAGAATTCGGTGCGACCGCCGAACTGGATGCGCTGGGTGTATTCCGGGCGTTCCAGCTCCCAGGGATTGCCGTCGCGTAACCAGTGATCGGGCTCCTCGATCTGGTAGCCATTCACCAGTTCCTGGCGGAACATGCCGTATTCGTAGCGCAGACCATAACCCAGCACCGGCAACTGCAGGGTGGCGCAGCTGTCCAGGAAACAGGCCGCCAGCCTTCCCAGGCCGCCGTTGCCCAGGCCGGCATCGTGTTCGGCAGCCTCGACCTCCTCGAGCTCGATGCCGTAGTCGTACAGTACCCGGGTGACCGCGTCGGTAATGCCGAGGTTCAGCATGGCATTGCTCAAGGCTCTGCCCATCAGAAATTCCAGCGACAGGTAGCAGGTGCGCCGCGCATCCTGTTTCTCGTAGGCGATGCGGGTTTCCTTCCAGCGTTCCATGAGCCGGTCGCGCACCGTATAGGCCAGCGCCTCGTACAGGTAGTGATCGGTGCAATGCTGCTTGTCGCGGCCCAGGGTGCGGTTGTAGTAGCGCAGGAAATCCTCGTCGATGGTCTTCCTGTCCATGCCCAGGGGCGGCAGCTCGGTCAGTTTAGGATGGGGGGTGACTGCGTTCGGTGTGTGGGTCGGCATACGCTCATCGTCGTGTTGTTTAGCCGCTGCAGGCGAGCGGTGTCGGTCAGGTCAGCGGATGATACTTGAATCGCGCCTGTTTGGCGCTAGCTTCACTCAGGACGCGGTCGGGCGCCGGGCTTGTCCCGGACCTTAGCCGAGTCAGGCGAGCGCGGCAATGGCCGGGCGGCGGCCGCGCATGGCTGACGTCGTCGGCACGATTCGGTAAGCTGAGGGTATGGGGACGAACACGGGCGATGTACAGCGGGGCTACCCCGGTGCGGCCCCGGGGCCTGAGCAGCGTTAGTGCCCGTGGTCCGGCATGCCTGCGGATGGCGCAGCGGGGCGTGGGTGCGATATTTTTACCCCAAGTGTGAATGACAATCGGCCGGCCGGTTCCGGCCCGGGAGATCGGCATGCAGGTGGAGCATTGGGACACGGCTGCGGACGGCGAGCTCAGCGAGACCGCGCTGCGCCGCAAGCTGGAGCGGCGCGGCTACCGCGTCACGCGGTATGTCTACCCGCCCGGAACCTGTTTTCCCCCGCACAGCCACACGGTGGACAAAATCGACGCGGTGCTGGCCGGCCGGTTCCGGCTGGTGATGCAGGGCCGCTCGGCGGTGCTGGAGGCGGGCGACGCAATCGAGGTTCCGTGCGGTATGCTGCATTCCGCGGCGGTTATCGGTGCTACCCCGGTGGTGAGTCTGGATGCGATCAAAGTGTAGAGCGGGGCAGGTGATCAGTGTTGAGTGAGCATTGCGGTTTTGCACGGGAATTTCCCGAATTCGGCGCGGCGATTCAGGCGCTCAAGAGTGGCAATTTCGAGTTCGCGCGCCTGCTCAAGGCATACGATGAGACCAATGACGAGATCGGCCGCATCGAAGCCCAGATCGAAACGCCCTCCGATGCCTACACCGAGGAGTTGAAAATACGCCGGGTGCACCTCAAGGACCGGCTGTATGCGATGGTGCAGGCCTGGTCGCCCGACGGGGACTGACCGAGATCCTCGCGGGAGGTCGTTCACGGCCGCACCGAACCGGGTTCGCCGCGTCCTGCGGTCCACAGTCATTGCGGTTACGGCGCGCTTTTCTCTAAGATAGCCGCTCCGGGTGAGCCGAGCGCGGTCAGGCGCAGGCGGGCCGGTCGGCACAGTATTCACGACTTCAGATGGCGGTGCGCTGCAGCGGTGCCCCCAGGTGATCGGATATGCAGACAGCAAGTGTGGCAGAAGCGGAGTTCCGCCAGCGCACCGCCGAGCTGATCGAGGCGGGCCGCGCGCTCTATGCGCGCGGCATGGTGCCGGCGACCAGCGGTAATTTGTCCGCGCGCCTGTCCAGCGGCGAGCTTGCGATCACGGTGTCGGGCAGCCACAAGGGCAGATTGGGCGAGCGCGATATCATGCGTGTCGATGCGCGGGGCGAGTCGCTGGACGGGCGGCGCCCATCGGCCGAGACGCTGCTGCACGTGCAGGTCTACCGTCATTTCCCGGAGGTGCGCGTGGTGTTGCACCCGCACTCGGTCAACGCCACGCTGCTTTCGCGTCTGCATTCGCGTCACCTGTTGCTGCAGGACTACGAACTGCTGAAAGCGTTTCCCGGGGTTGACAGCCACGCCTGCGAGGTGGTGGTGCCGAATTTCGTCAACGACCAGGACATCTCGCGGCTGGCCGAGGAGGTGGCTGCCTACATGGAAAACAACGCACCGGTACACGGCTATCTTATCAGCGGACACGGCTTCTACACCTGGGGCGAAACGGCGGACGACGCCCTGCGTCATGTAGAGGCGTTTGAATTTCTGTTCGAGTGCGAACTGCGCATGCGGAGATTGCAGCAGCCATGACAGCATTGACCATTTATCCGGATGACCGGCAGGGTACGGCGAAGACGGTGCAAGGCTTCGAGGCCATCGCCGCCGAGCTGGCGTCCATCGGCGTCCAGTTCGAGCGCTGGGAGGCCGACCAGCCGCTGGCGCCGGACGCAGGGCAGGAGGAGGTGCTGGCCGCCTACCGGCAGGCGGTGGATGAGCTGAATGCTAAATACGGTTTCCGCTCCATCGACGTGGTGAGCCTGGGCCCGGACCACCCGGAGCGTGCTGCAATGCGGCAGAAATTTCTCGCCGAGCACACTCACGCCGACTTCGAAGTGCGGTTTTTCGTCGCCGGGCGCGGCCTGTTCTACCTGCACGTCGGCGGCAAGGTCTACCTGGTGTTGTGCGAACAGGGCGATCTCATCAGCGTGCCCGCGAACACCACCCACTGGTTCGACATGGGCGAGTCACCGGACTTCAAGTGCATCCGTTTTTTCACCACGCCGGACGGCTGGCAAGGCAACTTCACCGGCAGCGACATCGCGACGCGCTTCCCGAGCTTCGACGCCTACCTGGCGGAGCGGGCGTGATCAGGGCGATCGTGACCGACATCGAAGGCACCACGTCCTCGATCCGCTTCGTGCACGACGTGCTGTTCCCTTACGCCCGCGAGCGTATCGCGGAGTTCGTGCGCGCCCATGCCGCAGAGCCGCAGGTCGCCGCCGAGCTCGACGCTGTGCGCCGCGAGGCCGGTGCGGCGCTGGACCTCGATGGGGTCATACAGCAGCTCGTAGCCTGGATCGATGCGGACCGCAAGAGCACGCCCCTGAAAGCGCTGCAGGGCATGATCTGGGAGGCGGGCTTTCGCAACCGCGACTTCACCGGTCACGTCTACGCCGACGCGGTGCGTCACCTCAGGGACTGGCACGCACGGGGCATCCCTCTGTACGTGTTTTCCTCGGGCTCGGTGCAGGCGCAGCGGCTGTTGTTCGGCCACAGCGACGCCGGTGATCTGACGCCGCTGTTCAGCGGTTTCTATGACACCCGCATCGGCGCCAAGCGAGAGGCCTCGGCTTACAGCGCGATCGCTGCCGACATCGGTCTCGCGCCTGCCGATATCCTGTTTCTGTCCGACATCGAGGGCGAACTGGATGCCGCGCGCGCCGCCGGTATGCACACCCTGTGGCTGGTGCGCGACGGCGCACCGGAGCCGGCGGCCGGTCACCGTCAGGTGAAGGATTTCGATGCCATCCTGCTGCCCTGAGCAGCGCGGCGCGCAGACGGGACAGGCCGCATGTGGTTGATCGATCAGCTGGCCGAACAACGCATCCGCGAGGCCGCCGGGCAGGGCGCGTTCGACGCGCTGCCCGGCGCCGGACAGCCGCTGTCACTCGACGATGATGCCGCGGTGCCCGCGGAACTGCGTACCGCCTACCGGCTGCTGAAAAATGCCGGTTACCTGCCGCCCGAGCTGCAGCTGCGCCGTGACATCGCCGAGGCCGAGCAGCTGCTGGCACTGGCCGAACAGGCGGAGGAACGCGCCACTCACTCGCGGCGCCTGCGCTACCTCATGATGCGCCTCAACCTGACGCGGCTCGCGCCAGTGAACCTGCAGACCGAGCACGCCTATTTCGAACGCTTGTGCGAGAAACTGGCACAGCCTTGAGAAGGCTGGGTCCGCACGCAGGGGTTCAGAGTCAAGTATCGTAAACCGCGGGCGACCGTGTCCGCCGAGGGAGTGTGCTGTGATGAAGCTGTATCTGGTGCAACACGGCGATGCCGTAGCCAAGGAGGTTGACCCCGAACGTCCTTTGAGCGATCGCGGCCGAGACGAGGTGCGGGCCATGGCCGGATTTCTCCGGCGGGCCGGTATCCGCGCCGGGTGCGTGCAGCACAGCGGCAAGCGACGGGCTGAACAGACCGCGGCTATGCTGTCCGAAGCGGTATTGATGACGGGGCGGCCGAAAGCAGTTCCCGGGATCGCCCCCAATGACGATGTCGGCGTATTCGCGGACGGCATCGCAGGCTGGACGGAGGATACGCTCGTGGTCGGTCATATGCCCTTCATGGCGCGCCTGGTTGCGTTGCTGTTGACGGGCGACGCCGAACCGGAGGCGGTTTGCTATCGGCCCGGAACCGTGGTGTGTCTGGAGCGCGGCGAAGCGCCTGGGTGGTGTCTCAGCTGGATGCTGGGACCGGCGCTTCTGGTCGCGGCGGCTCGCGAGTGAGCTAGGGCATCCAGCGTACGAGTTCGACAGACAGGCACAGACGCACCGTGTCGCTGACGAATAAACGGTGGCTGTGCATGTCGAAGTTAAATCGGCTGACATGCGACAGTCCCTTCAGACGGACGCGCTCGGGCCAGTTGTCAAGCGCGTCTTCTCCCACTTCGATATCGACATCGAAGATGACCGGGTGGGTTCTTCCGCGCACCGTCAGTTCACCGTAGATGTGGGCGTGCTCTGAACCGAGCCATTCGAACTTCTGCCCCACGTAGAGGATTTCCGGATGATTGAGCGTGTCCATAAAATTGCTGCCACGCACCACGGGCGCCAGGGAGCGGTTGTCCGACTGCAGGCTGGCGGTTCGAATCAGGAGCAAGGCCTGTCCGTACTGTGTCCGGTCCGGCGGGAAGGCGAGTCCGCCCACGACGTCGGTGAACTCACCGCGGAATTCCTGAAACGGGAAATGGCGCACACAGAAGCCCACTCGGGATAACGCGTTATCGACCCGGTACAGGCGGCCTTCGGTCGCCGCCTGGCGCATGGTCGCGACTATCTCCGGGGCGACGCGGCCGGCCTCGAACGGCGCGCAGGGCAGGGGCGCGCCGCCCGGGCCGGTGGCGAGGGACAGGGCGACAACAAAGACAAAACAACGCAATGCGGGTCTGATCACAGGCTGGGTCGTCTAAACTGCGGGGCCACCAACTAAGAAGGCATTATCGGGGCGGGGACTGTCAGGCGTATTGACGCGGATCAACTCGATGGTTGTTCCACCGTGAACAGTTGTCCGCGTCAACGGGGAGCGCAGCGCAATTGCTGGAAGTACACGGGAAATTGCCCTCGGAGCCGGTTTGCGGGTGGCTGTCGCGGGCGGAAAAATCGGCTATTCTGAATATTGATCCCGCTTCGGATGGGAATGTCGCAAATAATCTTCGAACTGATGGGGATAGGATAATGAATGCGATGACGAAACTCGAGGCTGTCGTTCTTGGAGCATGTATTGCCTGCGCTGTGCCGACGACCGCAAGTGCCTGGTGGGACGACGATGACTACGATCGCTGGTACGACGGGCCATGGTACGGCGGCTACCCCGGTTACGGCTGGGGTGGTTATCCCGGCTACGGTTGGGGCGGCTACCCGGGTTACGGCTGGGGCGGCTACCCCGGCTACGGTTGGGGCGGCTACCGGGGATACGGTGACAGCAAGACCATCATCGTGTACCCCCGGACCAATGACGGCACCAGCGAGCCCCAGCCCCAGCCCCAGCTGCCGAGATAGACCGGTCGTCTACGCAGCAGCGCCGGGTTTCTCGCGCAGTCGTTGCGCCGCGATTAACGGTTGCTTCGGCGGGGCGCAGGTTCGGCCCGGCCCGCAGCCGGGTTGAGCCTGATGGCACGGACCTCCCGCATCGTAACCGGCGCCATTGTCGCTGGTGTCATCAGCTTCGTTATTCTGTATGTCAGTCTGGCACTGGGGCTGGTATTTGCGCTCAGCCTGTTGCCGGATTCCATCGATCCCGCGTGGGTGCAGCAGGGGTTCAAGCTGTTCGGCCTGCTGGCGCTGCTGTTTCCCGGCTACGCGGCCGCGCGCGTCGCCGGCAGGAACGGCCTGCTGCATGGCCTGTTGACCGGCCTGTGTGCCGCGGCCGTCGGCGCGCTGTTTCTGGTCTACACCTTCAGCTGGGAAGGCACGCACCGGGAGGCGGTATGGTTCGCCATCGGCAGGACCGGGGGTCTTGCGGTTGCCGCGGGCTGTATCGGTGGGCTGCTGGGAGACTGGCGCAATCGCGGCGATCGCAGCTGATTCGGAGCGGCGTGCCGGGCGGCGGAACCGGCGCGGGTTTCCACCCTGACGGGGATGGTCCGGTAAGCGCCAACCGGTGCCGCAACGGTCTGCCCCGACGGCGCCAGGCCCCATTTACGGCAGTCATAGTAGCCGATTTCTTCTTCCACGGACGGGTAGCGGCCACAGTTGAAATAGCGCCAGTAGAAGCTGTCGTAGCCGCGACAGCGGCGCCGTTCGCTGTCGAGCAGCGGGCACGTGTGCCCACCCGGCTTGCAGCAATTGGAGCATTCGCCGCAGGAACCGCCGTGGGGCCAGTCGGGGCGGGGAAAGGTGCTGGATGGATCGGGTGCGGAACGTGGCGGGCTGGTCAAGGGCACCGAGAACATGAAGCCACGGTTGTGACCCAGCATCATCGCCGTGAGTCGCAGGGCGTGGGGCAACAGGCGCACGCCGGCGCGCCAGTGGCGCCAGAAACGCCAGTCGCCGAAGAAGTACCAGGTCATCAGCGGCGCAGTGAGGAACCCGCCCACCAGGCTCAGCACGGAAAAGATGATGTACACGATAAAGGTCAGACGGGCCAGGGCCCAACGAACCGGGTGTAGCTGCTCGCGCATGCGTGGTGCCGTCCCAGGAATCAGAGTTTCACTACTGGCGAATTGCCCGGCTTCCGCGCAGCAGAGTGCCGGTCATTGCGTGAACCGCAGCAGCGGCGTAGTGTGCCCGAAACGCGGGTCGGCAGGCAATCAGCGGTGTTGCGGTATGTCCCGGGTGCCGGGCCGGATTCCATCTGCGGCGGCCCGGCCCCGCCCGCAATGTGCCGGCAGCCATGTCAGCTGTTGTCCGGTTTCGGGCCCGAGGGCATACTGGCCGGGAACGGCATGACATTGCCGCCGGCACCACTGCCCGACACAATCTTGTTGGGGCCGACAGTTTCGACTTCATCGATGCGGATCACCGCCTGCATGGGGATATGGGTACGGCTTACGCCGCTGAACTCGCTCTTGAGTTTTTCTTCCGACGGATCAATGAGCACCTTGGAGCGTTCGCCGAAGATGATGTCCCGCACCTCGATGAACGGATACAGTTCGCTCTGCCGCACCTTGTGAGCGTGGACTTCGTATACGTTGCCCTGGTTGTAGAACACGATGCGGTAGATCTTGTCGCTGCTCACGTTGCGCTTCGCTCTGAGAATCGAAACGGCAGTATAGCAGATGCCGGCGCCGGTCCGTGACGCCTGGCCGAAGCTGTGTGGCGCGATCGGGTCCGGCTGGCCAGGGCGCTGCCGGGCCGGCTGTGATCGAAATCGACGCGCTGCAATGCCCGGACCAGCCGCGTTTTCCGCACGCCAGGGTTCGTTCGGCCTGGCCGAGCGCGTAGTATTCGAATCGGGCGGGGCACGTGCCGCTCATAGCGCGGGATCGCGGCTGTTATCATGAGCGTTCTGAAATATTTTGCCTACGGTTCCAACCTGCACCCGCTGCGTTTGCAGCAGCGGGTGCCCTCGGCTCGTCCGGTGGCGCCGGTCGCGCTGCCCGGCTGGCGGCTGCACTTTCACAAACGCGGCAGCGACGGTTCGGCAAAATGCAACGTTATCGAGACCCATGATCCGGCCGACCGCGTGCACGGGGTGGTCTACGACATGGTGGCACGGGAAAAACCGGCCCTTGATCGGGCCGAGGGGCTGGGATACGGCTATCAGCTGCAGCGCCTGCGGCTGCAGCCGCACGGTGAAATCTTTTTCTACGTGGCTGCGGTCAGCCATATTGACGATTCGCTGCAACCTTTTTCCTGGTACAAGGCCTACGTGGTGGAAGGGGCGCGATTTCACGGCCTGCCGGCGTCCTACATCGGTGCCATCGAACAGGCTGCCGCCATGGCCGACTGCGACTCGCAGCGTCAGCGCGATAATATCCGGCTGCTATGGCGCCTGTCGCGCTGAGGCGCGCGCGGTTTTGGTTCATCAGGGGTGGCGGTAAAACGAGCGTGCCGACAGCAGCGCACCATGCAACGTCGCTGCCGGCGCGTGGGCCGCACAGAGGAGGGCGGTGTGAGCACAAATCCGGAGCGACCCGGAGGCGCCCGGGGCCTGCTGATAGCGCTGCTGCTGTGGTCGGGAGCCGCCAGCAACGCGCCACCGTCGGCTGTTGATCTCGGCGCCATCCCGGACCGCCCGCCCGCGCCCGAATTTCCCTTCGAGCGCTTCCTGCAGACGCGTCCGCTCGACCAGCTGCACTTTGCCCCCGACAACCGCGCTTTGTACTTCACCCGCAACGACGGCCGGGTGCAGAACCTGTTCGTCATCGACCTCAGCACCCGGACACTGCAGCAGGTGACGCACTTCGACGAACCGGTCACCGATTTCCTGCCCGATCACCGCGGCCGTTTCCTGATCC
>CBDTYI010000031.1:0-14848 GCA_965364565.1 uncultured Gammaproteobacteria bacterium
GCTACGGGCTGCTCAGGCAATGCCTGGAGCAGGCGCTCAAGGAAGGTTATGAAGTCACCGATGAGGCCTCGGCACTGGAGCACGCCGGCTATCACCCGCTGATGGTGGAATGCCACCCGGACAACATCAAAATCACCCGTCCCGAGGATCTGGAACTGGCCGAATTCTACCTGCTCCAACAGGGGCGCTTGTGAGAATCGGACAGGGGTTCGACGTGCACGCCCTTCGGGAAGGCGGCCGATTGATACTCGGCGGTGTAGAGATCGCACATTCGCACGGCCTGGTCGCCCACTCTGACGGCGACGTGCTGCTGCACGCCTTGTGTGATGCCCTGCTGGGCGCCGCGGGTCTGGGCGATATCGGCCGGCACTTTCCCGACAGCGATGCGGCCTACCAGGGTATCGACAGCCGCAAGCTGCTGCGCGCGGTGATGGACAAGATCGAGCGGCAGGGCCTGGCGGTCGGCAATGCGGATCTCACCATCGTCGCCGAGGCGCCGAAACTGGCGCCGCACGTCGAGCTCATGTGCGGCAACATTGCGGCGGATCTCGGTGTCGAGCGTGGCCGGGTCAACGTCAAGGCGACCACCACCGAACAGCTCGGCTTTAGCGGGCGCGGGGAAGGCATCGCTGCGTTTGCCGTGGTGCTGCTCGAGGAGCGCTGAGCGCTGCGTCGCGCCCGGTGGCTGAGGGTTTCGCAATGAGTGCTGCGCCGCTGCCCGCGGACGATCCGCTGCTGCAACACAATGCGCTGTGGGAGGATTTGCCCTGCGCCTGGGGTGGGCCGCTCGGCAGCGGACGGATCCGTGGTGCACCTGAGGACTTCCGGGTGGTGGAGGTCGGCTCCGTGTCACCGGCGGGGGAGGGTGAGCACAGCTGGCTGTATGTGCGCAAGCGCGACAGCAATACCCAGTGGGTAGCGCGCGAGCTGGCGCGCCACGCACAGGTGCCCTTGTCGGCAGTCAGCTACGCCGGTTTGAAGGATCGCAACGCGGTCACCGAACAATGGTTTTCGGTGCACCTGCCGGGGCGGCCGGATCCCGACTGGCAGGTGCTGGAGGGTGATGCCTTCCAGGTACTGCGCGCGGTACGCCATAGCCGCAAGCTCAAGACCGGCACCCTGCGCGGCAATCGTTTCGCGGTGCGGATATGCGGGCTCGACGCCGAACCCGAACAGTTCGAACAGCGGCTGCGGCAGCTCGCCGCCGGCGGTTTTCCCAACTACTTCGGGAACCAGCGCTTTGGCCACGACGGCGGCAATCTGGCTGCCGCCGCCCAACTGCTGTTCGCTCGCCGGGCGCGCGTGTCGCGCCATCAGCGCGGCATCTATTTGTCGGCGGTGCGGGCGGCGCTGTTCAACCGGGTGCTGGCCGCGCGGGTGGCGGAGGGCAGCTGGAACACCGCCCTGCCGGGCGAGGCGCTGCAGCTGCAGGGAAAATCGGCCTGTTTCGTGGCCGACGAGGTTGATGCGACACTGCTGGAGCGCCTGCGGGCGCTGGAGGTGCACCCCACCGGTCCGCTGTGCGGGCAGGGCGATGCCCTGGCGCGCGGCCTGGCCTCGCAGTATGAGCAGGATGTGTTGCAGTCCTGCGGGCACTGGATCGCGGCCTTGCAGCGCCTGCGGGTGAGCGCGGCGCGGCGTGCCCTGCGGGTGGTGCCGGGCGATCTCGGCTGTGCGCCCGATGACCAGGGTAACCCGGTACTGGAGTTCTTTCTGCCGGCGGGCGCCTACGCGACCAGCCTGCTGCGCGAAATCCTGCGACCGGATCCGGACCGGTGAGCGGTCGGGCGGAGAAACTGGCCGAGGTGCGCGAACGCATCGCCGTGGCGGCGCGCAGGTCGGGTCGTGCGCCCGACGCGGTACGCTTGATCGCGGTATCCAAAACCAAGCCGCTCGAGGATATCGCGGCATTGGCGGATCTGGGCCAGCGCGATTTCGGTGAGAACCAGATGCAGGAGGCGCTGGAGAAAATCGAACGCCTGCGGGGGCGTGGCCTGGAGTGGCATTTCATCGGCCATCTGCAGTCCAACAAGACCCGCTTCATCGGCGGGCATTTCGGCTGGGTGCATTCGCTGGACAGCGAACGGCTCGCGGGCAGAATCGCCGCCAGCGTGCGCGACGGCGCCCCCCCGGTCCGGCTGCTGGTACAGGTGAACGTATTCCGCGATCCGGCCAAACACGGAGTTGCCAGCGAGGACCTGTTTGCGCTGCTGGACGCCATTCTGGCCCGCGACCTGCCGGGTATCCGCCTGTGCGGCCTGATGACCATCGCTCGCCTGGGCGGCAGCGAGGACGACACTCGGCACGGTTTTGCCCGCGCGCGAGCCTTGCTGGAACAGTGCCGCACGCGCTTCGGCGAGGATTTCAGCGAGCTTTCCATGGGCATGAGCAGCGACTACGAGCTGGCCATCGAGGAAGGCGCAACCATGGTGCGCGTGGGCAGCGCCCTGTTCGGCAGCCGCTAGCCGGAATATTTCACCGCACCGGGCAGCAATTCACCGCAAAGGAACACAAAAGAACACAAAGGACACGAAGGAAAGAATTCTTAAATATATTCCCTACAAAGTCTCATCACGCACATGAGCGAGTCGCACCTGGGGTGGTATCGGTGGGAATATTTCGTGTTTATTTTCTTCGTGTTTTTCCTTCGTGACCTTTGTGTTCCTTTGTGGTTGAGCACGTGGGAAGCCCGCGCTAGCTGCGTTTCAGCAGCACGTAGATGGCGCCGGTGCCGCCGTCGTAGTTGCGTGCCGAGCAGTAGGCCAGCACTTCATCGCGCTGCTGCAGCCAGCCACCGACCTTTTGCTTCAGCACCGGGCCGCGATGCCGGGAACCGCGCCCCTTGCCGTGGATTATACGCGCACACTGGATACGGCGGCGCCGGCACTCGCCCAGAAAGTGGGCCACGGCGGCGCGGGCCACCGGCACTGTCATGCCGTGCAGGTCCAGTTCGGCGTCCACCACGATCTGGCCACGGCGCAGTTTTCTCAGGGTGCGCTGCTGCAATCCAGGTCGGATGAAAATCAGCTCCTCGCCGGTTTCGAGGTCGGCGGCGTCGAAATGGTCCGAGAGCAGGTCACGCAGCACTGCGGCTTCATCCAGTTCGCGGAACACCGGCCGCGGGCTGACGACACGGCGGTGCGGCGTGATCCGGTCGTCCCGTACCGGCCTGACCTGACCAACACTGGCGCGGAACAGCTCGATATCCTCGGGATCGGGTTTCTTCATGGTGGCATTGTAACCGCTCAGCCCCACAGGGTAATGGGCGCAGCGCGCCGAGTCCGGTATTATTGGCGCCGCATGCACATCCTGATCAGTAACGACGATGGTTATCGCTCCCCCGGCATCCGCTGTCTGGCCGAGGCCTTACAAACCGTAGCCCAGGTGACCGTGGTAGCTCCAGACCGCGATCGCAGCGGTGCCAGCAATTCGCTGACCCTGGACAATCCGTTGCGGGCCCGCCGGGCCGACAACGGCTATACCTACGTGGAAGGCACGCCCACCGACTGCGTGCACCTGGCGGTCACCGGGCTGCTGGAGCAGGAGCCGGACATGGTGGTGTCCGGAATCAATGCCGGCGCCAACCTCGGCGATGATGTGATCTACTCGGGTACGGTGGCAGCGGCCATGGAGGGGCGTTTCCTCGGTTTTCCCGCCATTGCGGTCTCGCTGGTGGCCTTGCAGCAACCGGCCCACTTCGACACTGCCGCCAAGGTGACGCTGGCGCTACTGGAGCGCATCAAATCCGTGCCGATTGCCGCGGAAACCATACTCAATGTCAACGTGCCGGACCTGCCCTTTGCCGAGTTGCAGGGCTGGCAGGTCACGCGGCTGGGCCACCGGCACAAGTCCGAGCCCGTCATTCGTCAGACCGATCCGCGCGGACGGCCGATCTACTGGGTGGGTCCGGCCGGCAGCGAGCAGGACGCCGGCCCCGGCACCGATTTCCACGCAGTGCGTAACGGCTATGTGTCGGTCACACCCATTCACGTCGATCTGACCCGCCACGATGACCTGGACAAGGTCAGGGCATGCCTGGGCCAGGGGCCGCTGGAGCTGCTGTGAATTCGCTCAGCCAGGGTATCGGTATGACTTCGCAGCGCACCCGCGACCGGCTGGTGCAGCGTCTGCGGGCGGAGGGGATTCGCGACCCGCGGGTGCTGGAGGCGCTGCGTTCGACACCGCGCCATCTGTTCGTTGATGAAGCCCTGGCCAGCCGCGCCTATGAAGACACCGCCTTGCCGATTGGCTACGGCCAGACGATTTCCCAGCCCTATACCGTCGCGCGTATGACCGAGCTGGTGGTGGAACACGCACCGGCCAAGGTGCTGGAGGTCGGTACCGGATCGGGTTATCAGGCCGCCATTCTGGCACGGCTGGTGGAGCGCGTGTACAGCACCGAGCGGATCGAGCCGCTCGCCACCCAGGCGCGCCAGCGCTTCCGCCAGCTCGGCTACCGCAATGTGCGGATACAGCACAGCGACGGCAGCTGGGGCTGGCCGCAGTTCCAGCCCTTCGACGCCATTATTGTCACCGCCGGCGCCGCGGAGATCCCCACCGCGCTGCTCGAGCAGCTGGTCGTCGGGGGACGCCTGGTCATGCCGCTGGGTGATCAGGGCGGCCAGATTCTGGTCTCGATCACCCGCACCGAAACCGTGTACGAACGGGTCGATCTGGGACCGGTCAGCTTCGTGCCACTGCTGGGAGGCGCCGACTGATGGCCCTGTTCACGCGTTTGTACGACGCCGCGCTGCGCTGGGCGCGGCACCGTCATGCGCCGCGCTATCTGGCCGGGCTGAGTTTCGCCGAGTCGTCGTTCTTCCCCATTCCGCCCGACGTGATGCTGATGCCCATGAGCCTGGCGAAACCGGAGCGGGCGATGTGGTTTGCGACCCTGACGACACTGGCTTCGGTGCTCGGCGGCATCGCGGGCTACGCTATAGGCTATTTTGCCCTGGAGTGGGTGGCTCCGTTGATCGAGGAGGGTGGCCGTTGGGCCGCCGCCTACAGCAAGGCCTCGGACTGGTTCCACCAGTGGGGCTTCTGGGCGGTGCTGCTGGCCGGCTTTTCACCTATCCCGTACAAGGTGTTTACCATTTCGGCCGGGGCTCTGGCGATGGCCTTTGTGCCGTTCGTGCTGGCGTCGGCGATTGGGCGTGGCGCGCGTTTTTTCCTGGTCGCATCGCTGCTGGCGTGGGGCGGGGCGAGTATGGAAACGCGCATTCGGGGCTACGTCGAGACCATCGGCTGGGTGCTGGTGGTGGCAGGCGTTGTCGCCTATCTGGCTGTGCGGGGGTAAGAGCTTGCTGCGTTGCGCCTGTCTCGCCGTCTTGCTGCTGCTGTCCGGGTGTACGACCTACAGCGTCAGGGCGCCAATCGGTGACCGCACCCAGAGTCCGGCGCGTACACCCGACACGCACCAGGTGCGGCGCGGCGACACGCTGTACTCGATCGCGTTCCTGTACGGGGTCAGCGTAGAGGAACTGGCGGACTGGAACCAGCTGCGTGCGCCGTTCACCATCTACCGCGGTCAGGAATTGCGGCTCAGGCCGGCGGCGATGAAACCGCCGACTCCGGTGCGACAGGCGGCGCTGCCGCCAGCCAGCCGGCCCAAACCGCGCAGCGGAACGCCGGCCCGCCCCCAGTCCCGCAGTGCCGCGGCGCCGGTGCTGCGACCCGCCGCACCTGCCCGGGGCCCTGCCCCGGTGGTCGGTTCGGTCCCCAAAATTGCTGCACCCAGCCTGCCCAAGTCCGCCCCTGCGGCCAGCGCCACAGCGCCCAGAGCGGGCCAGGCACCACGTCCGGCCGCGCCGATCCCCGCCGCGCCAAAGGCGCCGCCGCGCGAGGTCCAGCAGGCCGTCGCCGTGCCCGCGCGCGCCGAATCTAATCAGCAGGTATTCTGGTCTTGGCCCGCCGAGGGCCGTTTGCTTCGCCGCTATGACCCTGATCGTGCGGCGAAAAAAGGCATCGATATCGGCGGATCGGGCGGTGACGCGGTGCGGGCGGCGGCGGCCGGTAAGGTCGTGTACGCGGGGAGTGGACTTAGTGGTTACGGAAGGCTTATCATCATCAAGCATAATAACGACTTTCTGAGCGCCTATGCGCATAACCGAAAGCTGATTGCCAGGGAAGGGCAGTGGGTGAACAAGGGCGAGGTCATCGCCCAGATGGGTAGCAGTGGTACGGACCGGACCCAGCTGCATTTTGAAATACGCAAGCATGGCCGTCCCGTTGACCCGCTCCGCTATTTGCCCAGCAGGTAAGTCGCCAGGGTAAAGGATAACAGCCGGACACCAACAAGCTCCCTGGCGTGTCACCATCGAGGAGCTGTCGCATGATAAAACAACAAACCAGCGCACGCCCGGTGCCGCCCGCGCCGCTCGATAATGAGCCGGGACTGGACTTCACCGAGGCCACCGCAGCGGTGCGACACCGCGAGCCGCCGGATTCCGACGCGCATTTCGACGCCACCCGCATGTACCTCAGCGAGATCGGCTTTTCTCCGCTGCTGAGCGCCGAGGAAGAAGTGTATTACGCACGCCTGGCACAGAAGGGCGATGAAAGCGGGCGACGGCGCATGATCGAGAGCAACCTGCGACTGGTGGTCAAGATCGCGCGCCGTTATGTCAATCGCGGCCTGGCGCTGCTGGACCTGATCGAGGAGGGCAACCTCGGTCTGATACGCGCGGTGGAGAAGTTCGATCCCGAGCGCGGTTTCCGCTTCTCGACCTACGCCACCTGGTGGATTCGCCAGACTATCGAGCGCGCCATCATGAATCAGACGCGCACCATCCGCCTGCCCATTCACGTGGTCAAGGAGCTGAACAGCTACCTGCAGGCCGCGCGACGTCTGGCACAGTCGCTGGATCACGAACCCAATGCCGAGGAAATCGCCGAACTGCTGGGCCGACCGCTGCAGGACGTCAAGCGCATGCTCAAGCTCAACGAGCGGGTCACTTCGGTGGATGTGCCGATCGGCAAGGACTCAGACAAGTCGCTCCTCGATGCCATCCCCGACGAGAGCAATCCCGATCCCTCCGATGTACTGCAGGACGAAGATGTACTGGCCAACCTGGAAGCCTGGATTGCACAGTTGTCGGACAAGCAGCGCGAAGTGGTGGAGCGCAGGTTCGGCTTGCACGGCTACAAGATTTCCACCCTGGAAGAAGTCGGTAACGAAATCGGCGTGACCCGCGAACGGGTGCGGCAGATCCAGATGGATGCGCTCAAGCGTCTGCGCGAGATTCTCGAGGGCGAAGGCTTTTCGTCGGACGCGCTGTTCGGTTAGCCTGGGTCACTCGTCCGCCGCCGCGCGAGAAATGCAGGCTAGCCCAGCAGCAGTGCGGCTGCGACCTTGCGTTCTTCGGCGCGCAGTATGTTGTAGGTGCGGCAAGCGGCGGCCGTGTCCATGATCTCCACGCCGATCCCCGCCTGCAGGAGCGTGGCCGTCAGTGCCGGGGGCGGGAAGTGGATGCCGCTACCGGTTCCGAGCAGCACGATGTCCGGGTCCTGCGCACGCACCACCTCGAAGTCCGCAGCGCTCAGTTGCTCGGGCCGTTGTGGGCGCCAGTCGGGAATCAGGCGTTCCCGGGTGAGTATGATGCTGCGCCGGTAGTGCTTTTCACCGACGGTTACCACCCCGTCGCCATAGGCGCGGATGATGAGTTCACCGCCGATGTGTTCGGGAGCGAAAAGCATGCGCGAACCATAAACCTCAGCTTGTTACACTTCAATATTTTCAGTACGCTACGCGCTTTATGTGTCTAATCGCAAACGCTGCATAACGTACTGTCCGTGGACGAGTTTCCCAGAATAAAGCGGCTGCCGCCCTATGTCTTCAATATAGTCAATGAGTTGAAGGCGGCGGCGCGTGCGCGCGGCGAGGATATCATCGATTTCGGCATGGGAAATCCGGATCAGCCGACGCCCCCGCATATTGTGGCCAAGCTGGTCGAGGCTGCACAACGCAACGATACTCACCGTTACTCCATGTCGCGCGGTGTTCCGCGGCTGCGGCGCGCCGTGTGCCGCTGGTACAAGCGCAAGTACGATGTGGATCTGGATCCGGACAGCCAGGCGATCGTGACTATCGGCTCCAAGGAAGGCCTGGCGCATCTGGCGCTGGCCACGGTGGGACCCGGCGACGCGGTACTGGTGCCCAATCCGGCCTATCCGATCCATCCCTACGGCTTCGTGATTGCCGGCGCCGATATCCGGCACGTGCCGCTGAGCGGTGATGAGGACGCCTTCTTCGACCAACTGGAGAAGGCCATCAAGGACTCCTGGCCGACCCCCAGGATGCTGGTGCTGAACTTCCCGGGTAATCCGACCACCCAGTGTGTCGACCTGGATTTTTTTGAGCGTGTGGTGGCCATTGCCACTGAACACAACATCTGGGTGGTACACGATCTGGCCTATGGGGAGCTCACTTTCGATGGCTACCAAGCGCCGTCTATTCTGCAGGTGCCCGGCGCCGAGAACATCGCTGTCGAGTCCTATTCGCTGTCCAAGACCTACAACATGCCCGGCTGGCGGGTCGGTTTCATGTGCGGCAACAAGACGCTGGTCGCGGCGCTCACGCGCATGAAATCCTATCTCGACTACGGCATGTTCACACCCATACAGATCGCCGCCATCACCGCACTGGAAGGGCCACAGGATTGCGTCAGAGAGATTGTCGACCTGTACCGCCGGCGCCGCGACGTCCTGTGCGAGGGGCTCAATGCGATCGGCTGGAAGGTGGAAAAACCCAAGGCGACCATGTTCGTTTGGGCGCCGATCCCGGAGCGTTACCGGGAGATGGGGTCGCTGGAATTTTCCAAGCGCCTGCTGCAGGAGGCCAAGGTGGCGGTGTCCCCCGGTATCGGCTTCGGCGAATACGGCGACGGTTTTGTCCGCTTCGGACTGATTGAAAACGAACACCGCACCCGCCAGGCGGTGCGTGGTATCCGCGATATGTTCCGTAACGATGAACGACAACTCGCGCTAGCGGGCAAGGGGGCTGTGTGAATCCTGTGAGGGTCGGACTGCTGGGTCTGGGTACGGTCGGAGGCGGCACCTTCAATGTGTTGCGGCGCAATGCCGAAGAGATCGCGCGGCGCGCCGGGCGCGGCATCGAAATCAGCTACGCGGCGGCCCGGGCCTACGATCCCGAGCGGCTGCCCGGCATCGAATCGGTCAGGGTAACCGATGATGCCTTCGCGGTCGTGGACGACCCGGATATCGACATCGTGGTGGAGCTGATCGGCGGTTACGAGCCGGCGCGCGAACTGGTGCTCAAGGCGATTGCCAACGGCAAGCACGTGGTGACCGCCAACAAGGCGCTCATCGCGCTGCACGGCAACGAGATTTTTGCCGCCGCCCAGAAGCGCGGCGTAATGGTGGCCTTCGAGGCCGCGGTCGCCGGCGGCATTCCCATCATCAAGGCGGTGCGCGAAGGGCTGGCCGCCAACCGCATCGAATGGATTGCCGGCATCATCAACGGCACCGGCAATTTCATTCTCAGCGAGATGCGTGACAAGGGTCGCGACTTTGCCGAGGTGCTGGCCGAGGCCCAGCAGCTCGGCTACGCAGAGGCGGACCCGACCTTCGATGTCGAGGGTATCGACGCGGCGCACAAACTGACCATCCTGGCCTCCATCGCGTTCGGTATTCCGCTGCAGTTCGACAAGGTCTACACCGAGGGTATCAGCCACATTACCCGTGAAGACGTCAGTTACGCGGAACAGCTGGGCTACCGTATCAAGCACCTGGGTGTGGCGCGCCGCACTGATCACGGCGTGGAACTGCGCGTACATCCGACCCTGATTCCGTGCCGGCGTCTGATCGCCAATGTGGACGGAGTCATGAATGCGGTGCTGGTGAAGGGCGACGCGGTGGGTCCGACGCTGTATTACGGTGCCGGCGCCGGCGCCGAGCCGACCGCCTCGGCGGTGGTCGCCGACCTGGTGGACGTGACGCGCACGCTGACCGCCGATCCGGAGAACCGGGTGCCGCACCTGGCGTTCCAGCCCGACGCCTTGTCCGACCTCAGCATCCATCCGGTGGAAGACATCGAGACGGCTTATTATCTGCGCCTGTGCGCCGTCGATCGGCCCGGCGTGCTGGCCGACGTCACGCGCATTCTCGGCGCGCTCGGCATCAGCATCGAGGCGGTGATCCAGAAAGAGCCGCTGGAAGATCAGCAACAGGTAGCGATTATTCTGCTCACCCGCCGGGTGCAGGAGAAGCACATGAACGCCGCCATTGCGCAGATCGAAGCGCTCGATTCGATCGAGGGCAAGGTCACCCGCATCCGTCTGGAACACCTGAGCAGCAAATGAGCGCACCCCCGCGGCGCGGTTCTGCAATTGATGCTTAACCTATTGTCATAAAGGGTTTGTGTAATGCCATTTCGCCCCCGCTATACCGGACTCATCGATCGCTACCGCGATCGCCTGCCGGTCCACGACGACACCCGCGTGATCAGTCTCGGAGAAGGCAATACGCCGCTCATCCGCCTCAACAACATTCCGCGCGAAATTGGCAGGGACGTGGATATCTACGTCAAGTACGAGGGGCTGAATCCGACCGGCTCGTTCAAGGACCGCGGTATGACCATGGCGGTGACCAAGGCGGTTGACGAAGGCAGTCGCGCAGTGATCTGCGCCTCGACCGGCAACACCTCGGCATCGGCCGCCGCCTATGCGGCGCGCGCCGGCATCACGGCATTCGTGCTCATCCCGGAAGGCAAGATCGCGCTCGGCAAACTCGCCCAGGCCATGATTCACGGCGCCGTGGTGCTGCAGATACGCGGCAATTTCGACGCCGGCATGCAGCTGGTCAAGGAGGTCGCCGAGCACGCGCCGGTAACCATCGTGAACTCCATCAACCCCTATCGTCTGCAGGGGCAGAAGACCGCAGCCTTCGAAATCGTCGAGGAGCTGGGGCGTGCGCCCGACTATCACTGTCTGCCGGTCGGCAACGCCGGCAACATCACCGCGCACTGGATCGGCTATTGCGAATATTCGTCCGCCTCCGGTGACCACGTCACCGAAGCCTGTGCGTTCTGCAACGGCCGCTGCATGTATGCCGGCGGCGCGGTGGTGGGTAATCGTCCGCACATGATCGGCTACCAGGCTGCCGGCGCCGCGCCGTTCATGCGTGGGGAGATGGTCGACAACCCCGAAACCGTCGCCACCGCAATCCGCATCGGACATCCACAATCCTGGGACTACGCCTGGAAGGCGAGCAAGGAGTCCGGCGGCTGGTTCGACGAGTGCAGCGATGCGGAAATCCTGGCGGCGCAGAAGCTGCTGGCCGAGCGGGAAGGTATTTTCTGCGAACCGGCTTCGGCTGCGTCACTGGCGGGCGCGGTGCGCGATGTCAAGGCCGGAAAGATACCCGAGGGCAGCTCAATTGTGTGCACCCTGACCGGTAACGGCCTCAAAGATCCGGATACCGCCATCAAGCAATGCACGGGAGGTGTTGTCACCATCGATGCAGAACTCGATCCGGTGCGCGAAGCCATCCTGGGGAATCTCAGCTGACGGCATCGCTGTGCGTACTGGCGCCGGGTCTGGAGGCGCACTTCGCGGGTGTTGCCGACGATGTGTTCCCCGCCGCGCCGGGCTTGTCCCGCTGGCTGGCCCGGGCCGCCGTTGAGCCGTTTACGGCCGCCGGCCCGGAGCAGGCGGCGCTGGCGCTGTTCGACGTCGCGCCCGCCGGGCAAGGTCCTCCGCTTGCACCGTTCCGTTATCTCGCCGACACCGGCCGTGCACCGGCCGGGTGTTGCTGGTGTGTCGACCCGGTACACCTGCGGGCTGATACCCACGGACTGATCCTGTTCGATGCCGTGACTTGCCGGCTCAGCGCACCGGAACGCCAGGCATTGTTTGCCACGCTGCGTGATTTTCTGTCGGAAACGGACTGGAGCCTGGAGACCAGTGACAGCCAGAACTGGTATCTGCACGGCCTGGCGCCGGATCAGCTGCACACGACGCTGTTGTCTCAGGTGTGCGGCAAGCCGGTGTCGGATTATCTGCCGCGCGGCAAGGCGGCGGCGCAATGGATGCAGCGCAGCAACGAAATGCAGATGCTGTTGCACAATCATCCGGTGAACCAGGAGCGCGCCGCGCGTGGTCTTCCGGCGGTCAACAGTGTGTGGATTTCAGGAGGCGGAGTTCTGCCGGAGGCCCGGCAAGCCCCGTTTACACAGATCTACAGCGACGACCCGTTGCTGCGCGGCCTGGCGCTGTGGAGCGGCGCCGCCAGCGATCCGCCGCCGCGCGACGCCGGCGGTCTGCCGCCCGCTCCGGCGGCCGGGCAGCGTATGCTGCTGGTGCTGGACGCCTGCCTGCCGGCGGCTGTCTACGGTGATGCGCAGCAATGGAGCGAAGTCGTGGCGCGCTACGAGCGCGACTGGTTCGCGCCGCTGTTGCAGGCTCTGTCAGCGCGGCGCCTGCAGGCGCTGGAGCTGGTTGCACTGAACGGTTACCGCTACCGTCTGCGGCGCGGCGATCTATGGCGCTTCTGGCGCCGCACTTTGCGCTGGCGAGAAGCGCTAGCCGTCTCTAATGCCTGACCAGGCCGCGCTCTTCGCGTGCCTGGCGCAGATAGTCGACCAGGTTGTGGTTGAACGGGCACACGCGTCGGAATGCGATCAGGATCAGCTGGGCGCGATTGGCGACGCCGAATTTCTTGAACAGCCGCCCGAGGTGCATCTTTACTCCTTGTTCCGACAGGAACAGCTGGCCGGCGATTTCCTTGTTGGACATGCCGTCCAGCACCCGTTCCAGCACCTCGGCCTCGCGCCGGGTCAACCCGTCCTGCATGGCAGAGATCTGGTCCACAAAACCCCGTTCAATGATGCGTTCGATTTCAATGGCGGAATGCACCATTTTCTCCAGCGCCTTGCGCGCTACCCAGTAGCCGCCGCGGTGCACTTCGTCTATGGCGGCCGCAAGCAGCTCGCGGTTGCTGCTGATATCGACCAGCCCCCGTACGCCAAGACGCAGCATGCGGCGTACGAACACGTCGTTCAAATCGGTTCCGAATACCACAATGCGCAGGTCGGGACAGCGCCGCGGTAAACTGCTGAACACGCTCTCGGCGAGCGGGGTATGGCTGAAGGGACTCGCCGGTGCGATGAGCGACTGCTGCAACAGCAGAATATCCGCGACCTGGTCGGGCAGCCGGGCATACCAGTCTTCCTCCGGATCGATACGCGCCGCAACTCGGAAGTTGTCCCGTGCGGACAGCAGATTGATCACCTGGTCCAGCTGCCTGTCCCGGCGTCCGACCAGCAGGATCGACACAGCGTCTTGCGGCGCGTTGCGGTGTAGGTCGGCAACGCCGGGGGATGCGATCGAACGGTTCATACATCACCTCCACGCCCGCGGGCGGACAGACCAGGGCTCGGGGTCGCTTGCTCGAGCCTGCGCAGGCACCGGCGATTCCGGAGCAACCGGAGGCTGTAGCCAACACCCTGTCAGTCCCTGCCGTCCTGGCCTTAATTATTGTGCGCCGATTAGAGCACATTCTGCTTGCCTGGCCAAACCTGGCGGAGTTCGGGCCCAGGCGGTTAGAATGCTGAGCCGATCCATTCTATGTGCCACACGGACCCGCAGTGAAACTGATCCAGCAACGCGATGTGCCTGACATGCTGCAGGCACGGCTCCCCGCTGACCTGCACCCGGTATTGCGGCGTATCTATGCCGGCAGACAGATCCGCGCCGCCGAGGAACTCGACAACGGTCTGGCTCGCCTGCTGCCGCCTGCGGCGCTGAAGGATATTGACGGTGCCGTCGGGCTGCTCGAATCCGCCCTGTGCAGCGGACAGCGGATCCTGGTGGTCGGTGATTTCGACGCCGACGGGGCGACCAGCAGCGCGCTGATGGTGTCGGGACTGCGCGCCATGGGTGCGCAAAGCGTCGACTACCTGGTGCCGAACCGCTTCGAGTTCGGTTACGGGCTTACACCGGAGATCGTTGCAGTGGCGGCTGAGCGGGCGCCCGATCTGCTGATTACGGTCGATAACGGAATCTCCAGCGTTGCCGGCGTGGCTGCGGCCAGGGCGCACGGCATGCGGGTGCTGGTCACCGATCATCATCTGCCCGGCAGCGAGTTGCCGCAGGCCGATGCGATTGTGAATCCCAACCAGGCCGGCGATCGCTTTCCCAGCAAGTGCCTGGCCGGTGTGGGTGTGGCCTTCTATCTGTTGCTGGCTCTGCGCGGCCGGCTGCGCGACCGCAGCTGGTTCACAGCGCCCGGTCGTGCCGAGCCCAATCTGGCGGATTACCTCGACCTGGTGGCACTCGGCACGGTTGCCGATCTGGTGCCCCTGGACCGCAACAACCGGGTGCTGGTACAGCAGGGCATGCAACGCATCCGCGCCGGACGTTGCCGACCCGGTATCCGCGCGCTGCTCGACGTCGCCGGCAGGAACCCCGCGCGCCTGGTGGCGGCCGATTTCGGCTTCGGCGTGGGGCCGCGCCTGAACGCCGCGGGGCGCCTGGACGATATGTCGCTGGGTATCGAATGCCTGCTGTGCGAGGACCAGGCGCGCGCGCGTGAACTCGCTGTGCAACTCGACGCCCTCAACCGGGAACGCAGGGAAATCGAAACGGATATGAAGACCCGGGCCCTGGAACACGTCGAGGCGATGCACCTGGACGCGCGCCAGCTGCCGCTGGGTCTGTGTCTGTACGACCCGCACTGGCATCAGGGGGTGATCGGTATCCTGGCCGCGAGAATCAAGGAGCAGTTTCACCGCCCGGTGATCGCATTCGCCGCTGCCGGCGGCGGCGAACTCAAGGGTTCGGCGCGCTCGATTCCCGGTTTGCATATCCGCGAAACACTGGATGCGATC
>CBDTYI010000032.1:0-14824 GCA_965364565.1 uncultured Gammaproteobacteria bacterium
TAATTCGCTTCTCGTCATCCCGGCGCATGCCGGGATCCAGTGAATTCAACGATATCGATTCCGGCACGCGCCGGAATGACGGATTAATCAGAGGTTCCCTAAGTAATGTGTCAATGCCGGTCTGTCGGACCCGCGTGTCCCTTGCTGGTCAATCATGAGTTCCCGGTTTTCCTGCCAGCGCTCACGTGGATTTCCGACCCCACCCATACGTCCGCAAACCTGAACCACAAAGTAACCCCCGTCTGACCGAAGAAACGCGGGCAAACTTACTGGTTTTCCTTGGTGTTCCTTCGTGTTCCTTTGTGGTTAAAGAAAGCCGCTCTGACTTGAAAAGCCGGTTACAATCCGCACATGCAGGAACGCTTACAGAAAGTGCTCGCCCAGGCCGGGCTCGGCTCGCGGCGCCAGATCGAACAATGGATCAGCGCAGGCCGGGTGACGGTGGACGGCAAGCCGGCCGAGCTCGGGCAGAAAGTGAGCGGCCGCGAACGCATCAGCGTGGACGGCAGGCCGGTGCGCATCGTGGCGACCGGCAAGGTTCTGCCCGAGGTGCTGATCTACCATAAACCGGTCGGCGAGGTGTGCAGCCGCGCAGACCCCGAGGGGCGCCCCACCGTATTCGAGGCCTTGCCGCGGCCGCGCCAGGGGCGCTGGGTCAGTGTCGGCAGGCTGGATATCAACACCTCGGGCCTGTTGCTGTTCACCACCGATGGGGAGTTGGCCAACCGGCTGATGCATCCAGCGCAGGAAGTCGAACGCGAATACGCGGTGCGCGTCCTCGGCGAGGTGGACAGATCGCTGCTGCAGCGCCTGGTTGACGGCGTCGAGCTGGAAGACGGCATGGCGCGTTTCGTTTCTGCCACGGAGGCCGGCGGCAGCGGCGCCAACCGCTGGTTCCACGTGGTCATCAGGGAAGGCCGCAAGCGCGAAGTGCGGCGCCTGTGGGAATCCCAGGGCGTTACGGTCAGCCGCCTGACCCGGGTGCGCTTCGGCCCGCTGGCGCTGGAGCGCGGGTTGCGCCAGGGTCGTTGGCGCCCGCTCACGCCGAACGAACAGAAGCAGCTCTACCAGGCCGCCGGGCTGAAAGCGCCCAGTATGGCTGCGGAACGCAGCAAAAAAACCGGCGCGAGGAAGACCGTTGGAAACATGCGAAACAGAAGGCGGCAGAGGGAATAAGCGCTGATCCCGTCAGTCTCCCCCCGGCTTATTTCCCGTCGGCTGGAGTAACCCGGAGTCGGCTCTGGCCAGGGGTGCCACCTGGCGCCGTACCGATTTTTCATTCCCGGTGCAATAGTGCCACACAGCCAGGGGTTATGGCACTGGAACCTTTACCGGAAGCGCAATACCATGGCGTCCCCGCGGATGCCAGGCTGTCTTGCCCATGTTCCAGAAATGTTGTGAATCCATGCCTCTCGATGACCCGACTCTTGCATTGATGGCCCGCTTTGTTGTCCGCGACGTCGACCTGCAGGAACTGCACAATGAGGAGTACCTGCGCGTCCAGCTGGCCAGCATCCGGCGTCACATCGAGGCGTTTCCCCCGGAGCAGCAGGAACAGGCCGCCTTCGACTGGATCGAGCAGCACGCGCAACGCTACCGTCAGGAATGGCAGAATCGGGAACGACTGCCCGGCCTGCTCCCGGACCGGCGCTGTCCCGATTGTCCGCTCGTGGACCGTGGATCGGGCGGCGCATGCATGATTCATAAACGCTGGGTCGGATTGCTGAACGAATATGCCGCGGGCGAAATCCCGTCGGACAGCTACATCAAGGCCACACTGCGGCTGCTGCAGGAACACAAGGATCATTTGAAAATAGCGCTGGTGTCGTCGCGGCGCTGAACGTTCGGTAAAACGCCGTGGGCCAGAGGTATTCGCGCGCGCCTTGGATACAGGACACGAACACATGGCCAACAAGCTCGGCCGGGCGCACGAAGAAACAGCCGGCCTCGGACACTGACTCGCTTTCCCCTTGACAGACAGCCTGTTCTTCGCGTCCCCAGCGGTTAAGGACACGCACAGCGCGGCGCTCAGGGAATCAGCACCAGTTTGCCGCGCGTGTGACCGGCCTCGATCTGGCGGTGTGCTTCAGCGGCCTGCGCCAGGGGCAGGGTGCCGCTCACCTCGATGTTCAATGCGCCGGCATCGCACAGCGCCGCGCAGCGGTCCAGGATCTCGCCCTGGTGGGCGCGTGCCTCGGGCAGATCCGCCAGCATGGGTGTGAGCATGAGTTCGAAGCCGATGCGCAGGTTGCGATTGCGCGCTTCTTTCCAGTTCACGCTGCTGCCCGGGTCGAGCAACGTGACCAGGTTGCCGTAGTGGGCCATGGCCTTGAAGGTATCCGCGAATACCGGGCCGCCCATGATATCGAGCGCGACATCGACACCGCGTCCCTCGGTCCAGTCGAGTATCGCATCGACGAATGATTGTTCCCGGTAGTTGACCGCGAGCTCGGCGCCCAGCGACTCCACGAAGCGCGCATTGGCGTCCGAGCCCACGGTCGTGCACACACGCGCGCCGGCGTGGCGGGCGAGCTGAATGGCGACATGGCCGACACCGCCGGCGCCGCCGTGGATCAGCACGGTCTGTCCATGCTCGAGACCGGCGCGATCGAACAGCGCTTCCCAGGCGGTGAGCAGGACCAGCGGTGCCGCGGCGGCCTGTTCGAAACTCAGCGACGCCGGCTTCTTGCGCGCCACGCCAGCGGGTACTACGGTGGCCTCGGCGTAGTTGCCCGGTTCGCGTCCCAGGCCGCCGTGGCAGAACCAGACCTCGTCACCGGTTTTGAGCGCCGTGACATCCGCGCCAACCTGCTCGACGGTGCCGGCGCCGTCGCAGCCCAGGATAGCCGGCAGCGCATTGTCGAAGAACACCCCGCGGCTGCGCAGCTTGGTGTCGATGGGATTCACGCCGGCGGCGTGCAGCCGCACCCTGACTTCTCCGGTGCCCGGCCGTGGTTCCGCCAGCTCGACAAGCCGCAGCACCTCGGGCGTGCCGCTATCGGTCATCTGAATCGCCTTCATTTTCGGGATCTCCGCCGGTTGGTGGTTACACCGTGACAAACCGCATTGCTGCGGTCATGCTATGCAACCGTCACGGGTCAGGGGTTTTGCAGCATGCCACGCAAGAAATCTAACCATAACCAGGCAGCCCGGCAATGGCGTCGCACCAAGATCATCGCCACCCTGGGTCCGGCGTCCAATTCGCCGGCCATGATCGAGCAGCTGATCGGGGCGGGCGTCAACGTGGTGCGTGTCAACCTGTCGCACGGCGATGCCGAAACGCATCGTATCACCGTGCAGCGGGTGCGGCGCGCGGCCAGAAAAGCCGGCCTGCACATTGCCATCCTGATGGATCTGTGCGGCCCCAAGATCCGGGTCGGGAAATTCCAGGACGGCGCCATCGAATTGCTGGCGGGGCAGCGTGTCACTGTGACCACCCGCAGATGCGTGGGGCAGGCCGGGCTGATCCCGTCCCAGTACCGTGCCCTGCACCGCGATGTGCGGCCAGGCGAACGCATTCTGCTCGACGACGGCAAGCTGGCGTTGCGCGTCGCGCGGGTGCAGGGCAGCGAATTGCAGTGTCGGGTGGAAGAAGGGGGCCTGCTGTCCGACCACAAGGGCATGAACCTGCCTAATTCACAGCTGTCGGCCGCCGCTCTGACCCCCAAGGACCGCAAGGACGTCGGGCTCGCTGTTGAACTCGGTGTCGATTTTCTCGCCCTCAGCTTTGTACGCAGTGCGCGCGACGTGCAGCAGCTCAAACGGCTGTTGAAGCGGCATGGAGCCGATATCCCGGTGGTCAGCAAGATCGAGCGGCCGGAAGCGGTGCAGGATATCGCCGCCATCATGGACGCGTCCTTCGGCATCATGATTGCGCGCGGCGATCTGGGCATCGAGCTGCCCGCTGAACAGGTGCCGCTGATCCAGCGTGACCTGATCGCCCTGGCGCGCCAGAAGGCTGTGCCGGTGATTGTCGCCACCCAGATGCTGGAGTCCATGATGCAGCACGCGCGGCCCACCCGCGCCGAGGTCACCGACGTGGCCGGTGCCGCGATGCTGAGTGCCGACGCCGCCATGCTTTCGGGAGAGACCGCCGCGGGACGCTATCCGCTGGAGGCCGTGCGCACCATGGACCGGGTGCTGCGCGAGGTGGAGCGTCACCAGTGGCAGGAAGGGGCCTTCGCCCGCGAGCCCATCGCCGACCGTGGCCACAAGACACATTTCATCCGCGAATCGATGGCGCACGCCGCCGTACAGCTCACCCGGGACCTGGAGCTGGACGCCATTGTGGTGCCGACCCGCAGCGGCACCACGACGCGCATCCTGGCCGCGCACCGGCCGCTGGCCCCGGCGGTGGGCGCCTGCGCCGATGAGCGCGTCTGCCGGCGTATGGCGTTGCACTGGGGCATCGTTCCGGTGCACGTCAGGGAGTCGGAAATCAAGAACTGGCGGCGCATCTGCCGCTTTATTGCCGGGCGTATCGGGCTGGGACAACCCGGCCACGATATACTGCTGGTATCGGGTTTCCATGATGATCCGGCGCGCAACGAACCGGTCCTGAAACTGCTGCATATGCAGTGACCGCGGCTGCCGCCGGCGATCCGACCGGCGCGGGCCCTTTATCACGACCAGCATGAACGCACCTGAGTACGACCTGTTAATCATCGGCGGCGGAGTGTCGGGTACCGCGCTGCTCTACGAGACCGCGCGCTTCACCGACATCGGCAACATCGCTTTGCTGGAAAAATACGCCGCGCCGGCGCGCGTCAATTCATTATCCAGCAACAACAGCCAGACGCTGCACTGCGGTGATATCGAAACCAACTATACGCTGGACAAAGCGCTCAAGGTGCAACGCGCTGCACGTATGCTGTCCAACTACTGCCTCAGTCAGCCGGATCGCGACCATCTCATCTATCAATACCCGAAGATGGTGCTGGGTGTCGGTGAGCGGGAATGCGGCCTGTTGCGCGCGCGCCATGAACAGCTCAAGACGCACTACCCCAACTTGCGGTTGCTGGAAAAAAAGGACATCGCCAGGATCGAACCGGCGGTGGTCACCGACCGCGACGGACGCCTGCGCTCGGACGAGATCGTCGCGCTGGGCTCAGCCAGTGAGTACTGCGCCGTGAATTTCGAGGCGCTGTCGCGTTCTTTCGTGCGCCAGGCGCAGGCGGCACAGGGCAAGCGCATCGATATCCGCTACAACGAAACCGTGCAGCATATTACCGTGCAGGACGAGCGTTTTCTGGTGGAAACCCAGGACACCTGCTATCAGAGCCGCACCCTGGTGGTGTGTGCCGGCGGGCACAGTCTGAAGCTCGCCCAGGACCTCGGCTACGGTCTGCATTACTCCTGCCTGCCGGTGGCGGGCAGCTATTACTTCACGCCGCAGATCCTCAACGGCAAGGTCTACACGGTGCAGAACGACAAACTGCCGTTCGCGGCCATCCACGGCGACCCCGACGTGCTGGTGCCGGGCAAGACGCGCTTCGGACCCACCGCCCTGATCCTGCCGATCCTGGAGCGCTATAACTACCGCACCCTGCCGGATTTCCTGCGCGTGTTGCGTTTCGACCGGCGGGTGGCGCAGGTGCTGTGGGACTTGTTGCGGGTGTCGGACATCCGCAACTACATGCTGAAGAACATGCTGTTCGAGGTACCGCTGATACGCAAGCGGCTGTTCCTCAGAGAGGTGCGCAAGATTGTGCCGGCATTACGGCTGCGCGACCTGAGCTTTGCGCACCGTGTGGGTGGCATACGCCCGCAGCTGATCGACAAGAACGCGCGCCGCCTGCTGATGGGCGAGGCCAAGATCGATACCGGCAGCGGCGCCATTTTCAACATGACGCCGTCACCGGGCGGCACCTCGTGCCTGGAAAACGCCGAGATCGATATGCGCATCATCGCCCGGTACCTGGATGCCCGCATCGATGAGCCGGCCTTCCAGGCAGCCCTGCTCGGCGCAGACCGGCAGCACGGCGCGCGCGACTTTACCGGCCGGCTGCTCGACGAGTCGGGCGCCTGATCTGCATGAGCATCGTCTGGGAACAGGTGCAGGGCGGTACCCGCTACCAGGTGCGGCGCGCCGGCGGCTCCTTGCGGCTATACACCAACGGGGTCCTGCACAGTCAGTACAATGCTGCCCGACCGCTGACCGGAAGCGTCTGGGACCTGCTGACGGTGCCGGCTTTTCTGCTCGCGCCCGGCGCGGTGCAGCGGGTGCTGGTGCTGGGCATCGGCGGCGGCGCGGTGATCCAGCAGCTGCGCCGGTTCGTGCAGCCGCACACGGTGGTCGGTGTGGAACTCAGCGCCGTGCACCTGGCCGTTGCCCGGCGCTTCTTCGGTGTGCGCGGAAAGGGGGTCAGGCTGGTGCGTGCCGACGCCGTTCAGTGGTTGCGCGCCTACCGTGGGGCGCCTTTCGACCTGGTGGTCGATGACCTGTTCGGCGACGCCGACGGACAGCCGGTGCGCGCGGTGGCCGCGGACCGGCACTGGAGTGCGCTGCTGCTGCGCCACCTGGCGCCCCACGGTGTCGTGGTAGTCAATTTCCCCACGCGCCAGGAACTGGAAGCTTCCGCGTTGCAGAGCGAGCCGCGTATTCGCTCGTGTTTTGCCAGCGCGTTTCGCTTCAGCACGGCACAGAATGACAACGCGGTGGGCGCTTTTTGCCGGACGTCGGCCACCCCGCGCCAGTTGCGCGAGCGCCTGCGCAGGACCCCCGGGCTGGACCCGCGTCGCAGCCGCCTGCGTTACCGTATCCGCAGTCTGCCAGGCTGATGGTGTATGCTTGACACTTCCGGGCGTGGGCGGTTCCGGTTGCCTCCGCGCCTGTTGACCGGAATTGTGTGGACCCAGGCATGAATGCGAAACAGCAGCACAGCAGACAGGACCTCAACCAGCAGACCGCCCGTGTCCACTGGCAGGAGCTGGAAACCCACTTCGCACGCGGAGTGGTCATCCAGGTCGCCAGCGATCTGGATCTGGTGGAGGTTGCCGCCTGTTTCGCCAACGACGACAAGGCGGCGGTCGAACAGTGGATCAACGACGGGCGTGTACAGCACCTCAGTATGGCGACTGCCAAAGACTGGGAAGCGCGCGAGCCGGAACTCTGGGCGGTGGTGGTGGCCCCCTGGGTAGTGGTACAGGAGCGCAAACGGTGAACAGGCGCAGCTTTCTTGTTGTGGCGTTGTCGACCGGGGTACTGGGTGCATGTGCCACCCTGCCGGGCAAGACCGAGCCGCCGCGGGTATCCCTGATCGGGCTCAACCTGCTTTCCATGGAACTGTTCGAGCAGCGCTACCAGGTGCGGTTGCGCATGAAGAATCCCAACGACTTCGATATGCCGGTACGCGGGCTGGATTTCCGGCTCGACATCAATGGCGAAGCCTTTGCCGACGGCGTCAGCAACCGAGCGGTGACCATCCCCGCCTTCGGGGAGCAGGTAGTCGAACTCGAGGTTTCCTCCAATCTGCTGCAGGTGTTTCGCCAGCTGCAGTCGCTGCAGCAAAAGGCTGCGCCGGGTCTGGCCTACCGCATTACCGGGCGGGTAGCGGTTGGCAGTTACGGGCAGCGGCTGCCGTTTGACTACTCCGGTGAGTTTGCGCTCCCGAGCGGCGGGTCGTCGCACCGGGACGAGGGCGTGTGAAGGCCGCAGAGTTTTCCACAGAAACTGTGGATAAGTTTGTGGATGAAGTGATGGGTGGAGCGTTTTTCAGCTTTGCGCAGGTGTTATGCGTTAAATTGGTCAAAATTTAATCAATTGGTAATACTTATTGATTAACAATAGGTTATATAGACTATTTAAACCTTTGAGAAAATGAAGTGGTTTTGATGCTGCAATTCTCGGGGTTGCCCCTGTCGCTGTGTATAAGGGCTTCGGGCGGGACCGAAAGTGCTTCGCGAAGTCAAGCGGTCGTGACTGAAAAAGTGCCCCAGGATTTTTGTCCGCAGAGAGGGGAATCAGGGGTGCCAATGCTTCGCTGGCTTGGGTTGCTACTGTGGCTGGGACTGGCGGGTTGTTCCTCGATGCAGCTGGCCTGGGACTACGATGCGCAGGCCGCGTTTCCGGTGCTGCACAGCTACGACTGGCTGCCGGTGCCCGAGCCCGGCGCTTCGCAGGTCCGCGACAACCTGCTCGACGCGCGGATCAGGAGCGCGGTCGATGCACAACTGCAGAAAAAGGGATTCCTCCGGGATATCGGGAGCCCGGATTTTCTGGTGGCCTATCATATCGCGATCGACGAGCGGCTCTCGGTGACTTACCTCAACGAGCTGTACGGCTACGGGCCCGGCTGGGGCAATCCCCGTTACCTGCGCAGCTACGGCCGACCCGGGCGGGAGGCAACAGTGAGTGAGTACCAGGTCGGGACGCTGATCCTGGACGTGGTGCAGGCGCAGGACCGGCGTCTGATCTGGCGCGGCTCGGCCAGCGCCGAAGTCTACCCCGATCTGAGTCCCGAGGCCCGGGAAAAGCGTATCCGTACCGCCGTGGAAAAAATCCTCGCTCCGTTTCCGCCCTAGTCAGCATTTCTCACCGGGCGCAGGCGCACGCGAGCCTGCAAAAAAAAAACGGCTCTGACCCCCATGTCCTCTTCGCGCTATAATCCGCGCATCTGTTTGGCTAGTTGGAAAGAGGTGAAAAGTGCCAACCTACGATTATATGTGCGAAAGCAATGGCCGGGTGGTTGAAGTGAAACACCGCATGAGCGAGTCCCTGTCGACCTGGGGCGAGCTGTGCCGCCAGGCGGGTATCGACAGCGGGGATACCCCGGCGGACGCGCCGGTGCAGCGTCTCGCCACCGGCGGCCAGGTGGTCAAGAGTTCCAGCCTGGGCGAATCGGCACCGTCCTGTGCCGCCGGGCCCTGTTGTGGCGGCGGCATGTGCGGCATCGGCTAGCGATCTCGCCATGGGCGTTTCCATTCGTGGACTGATGATGGACCGGGCCGGCGAAGTGGTCAAAGAGCGCTTCGCCGTAGTCTACGCACCCAAGAAGAAGAAACGCCTGTCGGCCAACTGTGTGCAGGTGATGGAATCCGAGCCGGCGGCACGGGCGGCGGCCGATCCGCAGCGCCACCGCCACGCCGCGCTGGTGGCGGGTCCGTCCACGTCGTCGGAAAGCCAGCAGCTGTACTACCTGGTGCGCTGGCTCGACTGAGCCGCCGCCGGGATTCGTTCACTTCCCGCGATGCAAATCCTCGATCGATCAGCTGCGCGCGGGCCGGCCTGGTTGCGCCTGGGATTTCGCCCGTTCTTCCTCGCCGCTGGCGGATTCGCGGTGATTGCCATGCTGGTCTGGTTTGCCGCCTATGCGGGCGGCCAGAGTTTGCCCTTCGCCGGACTCGGTGCCGTGAGCTGGCATGCACACGAAATGATTTTTGGCTACGGCATGGCCGTGGTAAGCGGATTCCTGCTCACTGCCGTGCGCAACTGGACCGGCATTCCGACGCTGCGCGGTGCGCCGTTGCTGGCGCTGCTGGTGTTCTGGTTGCTGGCGCGCCTGTTGCTGCTGTTGGGGGACGCGCGCTTGCTGGCCGCAGCGGCCAGCTTCGATCTGCTGTTCGGCGCCCTGTTGGTGGCCGCGATCGGTGTGCCGATTGTGCGTAAGCGGCTGTGGAACAACCTCGCCATCGTGGGAAAGATCGTCCTGCTGGTAGTCAGCAACCTGGTGTTCTATCTGGGTGTGGCAGGCAGTCTGGAGCAGGGCGTGTACTGGGGGCTGTATTCGGGCCTGTACCTGCTGGTGGCACTGATCTTCACCCTCAGCCGCCGGGTGCTGCCGTTCTTTATCGAACGCGGTGTCGATGAAAAGATCGAGCTGTACAACAACAAGTGGATCGACATCGCCAGCCTGGTGCTGTTTCTGGGGTTCTGGATTGCCGAGCTGATACGCCCCAACGGCCCGGCCGTGGCGGCGCTGGCCGGGCTGCTGTTTGCGCTGCACCTGGTGCGGTTGCTTGGCTGGTACAACGCCGGCATCTGGAGCAAGCCGTTGCTGTGGGTTCTGTACCTGGCCTATGCCGCCATGGTGGCCGGCTTTGCGCTCAAGGCCGGCGTGTATCTGTTCGGGTTGGCGCCGTTTCTGGCCCTGCATGCCTTCGCGGTCGGCGGCATCGGCATGATGACGCTCGGCATGATGACCCGCGTGGCGCTGGGGCACACCGGGCGCGATGTGTTCGATCCGCCGCCGGTGCTTAAACTGGTGTTCGGGCTGCTGCTCGCGGCAGCACTGGCGCGGGTGCTGCTGCCGCTGCTGGCAGAGGCCCATTATGTCGTGTGGGTCGGTTTGTCGCAGTGGCTGTGGATCGGGGCGTTTCTGGTCTATTTCCTGGTGTACTTCCCGATCCTTACCCGGCCGCGCATCGACGGACAGGACGGCTGAGGGACCGGGTCGGCAGCCGCCAGGCGATGCGGTGCCGGTGTTTGCTACACTCCGGAGCAGCGGGTGAACCAGCGGGAGATTGGCGATGCGGTGGAAACGCGGTCGACGCAGCAGCAACATCGAGGACCGACGCGGCGCGCGCCTGCGCACCGGGCTGCCCAGTCTGTTTCCCAGGCGCATGGGTGGCACGGCATCGGGGCGACCGCGCGGGCGCGGCGGCCTGGTGGTGACGGTGCTGATTCTGCTCGGGCTGTATTTTCTCGGTGTCGACCCGCGCCTGCTGCTGCAGTCGGACAGCATCAGTGTGGGACCGGGCAGCGGAATCCCGGGGGCCGATAGCGGCGCCGCGCCCGCCGCCCGCTCGCCGCAGGAACAGGAGCTGGCCGATTTCGTGTCGGTGGTGCTGGCCGACACCGAGGACACCTGGCGCCAGATTTTCCAGGCACGCGGCGGCAGCTACCGGGAGCCCACCCTGGTATTGTTCAGCGGCCGGGTCAGCTCGGCCTGCGGCATGGCATCGGCGGCGGTTGGACCCTTCTACTGCCCTGGCGACCAGAAGTTGTACATCGACCTGTCCTTCTTCGACGACCTCAAGGAGCGGCACGGGGCACCCGGTGATTTCGCGCAGGCCTATGTGATCGCCCACGAGGTGGGGCACCATGTGCAGAACCTGCTCGGTATCAGCGACAAGGTGCAGTCGGCGCGCCGTCGCGTCGGCGAGGTCGAAGGCAACCAGCTGTCGGTGCGCCTAGAGCTGCAGGCGGATTGCCTCGCCGGGGTGTGGGGATACCACGCCGACCGTTCGCGCCAGCTGCTGGAGGAGGGGGATATCGAGGAAGCGTTGCGTGCCGCCAGCAGTATCGGTGACGATCGTCTGCAGCGCCAGTCACGCGGCCGCGTGGTGCCGGAATCCTTCACCCACGGCAGTTCGGAGCAGCGGGTGCGCTGGTTTCAGCGCGGTGTCCGCAGCGGCACGCTGGAATCCTGTAATACCTTCGAGGTCGCCGAACTGTGACGCGTACACACGGGCAGACCAAAACGCAAAGGACGCAAATGCCCAAAGGGGCAGAAAGGGCACGAGGGATAGAACATGTTTCGGGTTTCCGATTGGGGATCTGTAGACCCCTCGCCCTCAGGCGACGGGTGTGGGTAGGTTGGTGCTGAGCGCAGCGAAGCCCAACTCCAATCCGGCAAAACAACCGGGTATCGCGGTGCCGGATGGGCGGCTGGTCAAGCCGCCAGAGCGATCAGCCGATGATGTTGGGCTTCGCTGCGCTCGGCCCAACCTACGGTACTGCGTGTCCCTCGCGCCCCTCGCGGTTACAAGGCAGCGTTGCGCGAAATCTGCGGTTGTTTAGCGGCAGCGCTACTGCGGCTTGCCGGCGATAAAATCCACGCTGGTCTGAATCACGTCGCGGTTGCGCAGAATACGCGTGTGCCCGAGCCCGCGGGTAAGCAGCAGGCGGGCGCCGGGCCATGCGTTGGCGAGCAGCTCACCCTGTTGCCAGGGGACATCCGCATCGTCCCGGTCGTGGACAATAAGCGCCGGTACCGAAACGCCCGCCGCATTGCTATCGGCCGCGATCTGGTGCTCGATATCCCCGCCGAACCTGTCCTCCAGACGCCGCACCAGGTCTGCGCGCGCCGGTGCCGGTGCGCCCACCGTGCGGCAGAAGCTGTCGATCAGGAAGGCCAGCCGCGCGGGCGGGGCGATGCATACCACCCGAGCGGCGGGCAGTCCATCGCGCAGGGCGCGCGCAATGACCATGGCGCCGAATGAGTGAGTGATGACGCCGGCCAGCGGCCCGACTGCGTCGGCGACCCGCTCAACGGCGTCGATGATTTCGAAGATCGTCGTGCTGGCGCCGGGACTGCGCCCATGGCCGGGCGCATCCAGCGCCACTGCGCAATAGCCGGCTTCCGTCAGGGGCGCAGTAAAGCCGCCCAGCTGGGTGCCACGCCCGTTCCAGCCGTGCAGCAGCAACACGCACTGGCCTTCACCCCAGCGATACAGGCTGAGCGGACCGTTCTGCCCGGCGACGGTAAACGCCGTGCCGTGACGCCGCCAGAGCGCTTCGCGTTCGGGTTCGGGAAACCGATGGGTGGTAAGCCACAAGCGATACAACCAGCGCCCCGCCAGACGCGGTGACAGCAACGCCAGCCAACGCAGGGTGGCGCGCAGCACTTTGAGCGTCATGGAGCCGCGGCGCGCGGTCCTGGGGTGCGGCCGCAGGCGGCGTTCGCGCCGCTGTGGCGATTGTGGCGTCAGCTCGGTTGCTCCTGTCGTTCGCCGCGTCGTGCCCTGGGCCAGAATCGCCGCGGTCGCGGCCGTGGGGAATCATGAGATGGGTTCTAGTGTATTATGTCGCTGCCCTGAGCGAAAATAGCGCAGGTCCGTGACAGACGTGCGTTCGGAATCGCCGGCGATCTCGGTGCGGCCGCGCAGCCGTACCTCCGGTAGCCACGGAAGCGGGGCGCAATCGCCGGTCCGGAGGTGTGACATGAAGAACCGCGAGGCGGAGTTGCAGATGCAGATCGAACAGGTGATCGGGCGCCTGCAGAAGATCCAGCGTTACATAGCGGGAAGCCGGCAGCCCGCGACGCGTGTCGAACTGGAGCGGCTGCAGGAGCTTGGCCGCAGCTACGAGCAGCTGCAGCGTCAGCTGCAGGACTGGTATCAGGCGGCTCCGGCAGCAGGTACGGCAGGCGATGAACGATCCGGATAACGAAGATATGCGGACCACCAGAAGGCGGCCGGTGCTCGCGCAGGACCAGGCGGAAAGCCCGTTGCGGACCGCGCCCTACCGGCGCAAGGGCAGCAGCAAGCTGCCCGGCAAGCTGATTCCGCTGCTGTTCCTGGTGGTGTTCGGCGTCATCATTGCGCACAACGAGATACCGGCGTTCGCTGGCTGGTGGGAAAAGCTGGTGGCGCCGCAGGACTGGGAGGCGAAACAGCAGTGTCAGCAGGCCGCTCTCAGCGCTGCGGTCAACCCTGAGTTCGCGCGTGTCATTAAACCCGGCCGGGCGCACCACACCAGCGCGGGGGTGTACGTGGACGAGCTGGTGCTTGGCGAAATGGGGGAAGCGGGGGCCGAGCAGGCGGTGGAGTATTCCTGCTACCTCGACAGCGCTGGTAAGCTCGTGCAGTTGAACCGACTATAGTTGGGGTCGGCACCGTCCGGCCCAGGTGCCCGTTGTGCCGCCGCTGGCGACTACAGGCGCACCGGTGTTCGGGCCAACAGAATCGACTCACCAGGGAGAGAGCCGTGAAAGTGCAGATTCAAAGATTATCGCCACACCAGAACGGCAAGGTGGTCGCGGTGCTGATGGTGGTGGTCAGCCTGCCGCTGTTCGCTTTGATGGCGTTACTGATGTGGTTCGGCGGGCCGCAGCTGAATCAGCATGGCACTGCCCCGGCATTCCCGATCTTCATGTTTGTGGTGCTGCCGTTCTTCTACCTGATTTTCGCCTACATCACGGTCGCGGTTGTGTGCGCCATCTACAACTTCTTCTTCAGTGTCATCGGCGGATTCGAGTTCGATCTCACCGAGCAGGACGATTACAGGCAGGGTGAAACGCGGGCCTAGTGTGCTCGGCCGCCGCGCCTGCCGAATGTCGCGCCGCGGGCTCAGACGGGTTCGGCTTCCAGCGTTTCGGCGCCGCGGCTGAAGCCCCGCACGCAGTTTCGCCCGGCCCGTTTCGCAGCATAGACCGCCTGGTCGGCATTGTTGATGAACGCATCGATATCGGTTGTCTCATCGTCCAGGGTCGCGACGCCGACGCTTATGGTCATGTTGATCACCGTGTCGCGGCTATCCGTGGCGATACCGGACTTTTCCATGGCCGCGCGGAAGCGCTCCGCGCAGTGGCGGGCGTTTTCCGCGTCGCAGTCGAGCAGGCCGAGCACGAATTCCTCGCCGCCGTAGCGGCCGAAAATATCCGATGGCCGCATATGCTCCTGGATCACAGCCACGGCAGTTTGCAGCGCTTTGTCGCCGACCTGGTGTCCGTAGTTGTCATTGATGCTCTTGAAGTGATCGATGTCGATGAACAGCAGCGAGAAATTGTCACCCTGCCGCTTGCTGCGTTCGAATACGTCGGACAGCTGATCGATGAGAGAACTGCGGTTAGCGATACCGGTCAGGGCATCCTGGGTCGCCATCTGCCGCAGTTTTGCCTGGGCGCGATACAGTGCCTGCTCGGCCTTGCGGCGCGAGTGGAGGTTCTGATAGCCGGCAATCAGGCTGCCGATGGTACCGAGCAGGGGTTTCAGCAGGTCTGCAAGCTCCTCGTCGTAGCCGCCCGGGCGGTTGGAAATGCCGGCCATGCCGATCAGCTTATTGCCTGAATACAGTGGCAACCCGAGGTAGGCGTTCAGGGATGGGTGGCCCTTGGGCAGTCCGCCACTGCGCGGGTCGTCGCCCGGGCTATTGGAGATCACC
>CBDTYI010000033.1:0-14764 GCA_965364565.1 uncultured Gammaproteobacteria bacterium
ACGCCCCAGGCACTCGCGCAGTTCAACGTCGCGTTGCAGGCGCCCCAGCAGCAGCGGCCGTTCCAGGTCACTCAGTTCGTCGTCAATCAGAGCGGACAACTGTTCGCGGATCTCGTCACTCATTGCTCCATACCCGTATCCGTTTAATCCAGCAGAGGCCGTATGCGCCGCTCAATGGCGTCCCGGGCCCTGAAAATTCTCGATCGCACCGTGCCTATCGGGCATTCCATGGCGACAGCTATCTCCTCGTAACTCAGGCCATCCAGCTCCCGCAGCACAATGGCGGTGCGCAATTCCTCCGGTAACTCGTCGATGGCGGCCTGTATGGTGGTTGCCAGTTCGCTGCTAAGCGCCATGCGTTCCGGCGTTGCATACTCTTTCAGACCCGACTCCGCTCCGAATTGTTCCGCTTCCTGCGCGTCCACGTCGTCACCGGGGGGGCGCCGGCTCGAAGCAACCAGGTGATTCTTGGCGGTGTTGATCGCAATCCGGTACAACCAGGTGTAAAACGCGCTGTCACCACGGAAATTCGGCAGCGCGCGGTAAGCCTTGATAAACGCCTCCTGCGCCACGTCGTACACCTCGCTCGGATCGCGAATGTAACGGCCGATCACGTTGACCAGCTTGTGTTCGTAGCGACGCACCAGGATGTCGAAGGCGCCTTTCTCGCCCTGCTGCACGCGCTCGACCAGCTCCTGATCCAGGTTTCTATCGCCCATCCGGGCTAACCCCTCACTGTCCCGGAGCGCGTGCATACGGAGAGTAGACCGGGAAATACCCGTAGAGTTCGCCAGCAGCGCCTGTTTGGAGTAAATTTAGTGGACAAAGGTCTTTAGCGTGAACACGTTAACGGGGCTAAACGATACCCGATCCGGGGAACCGGCCACAAGCAATGCATACCCAGCACCAATACGATGTGCTCATCATCGGTAGCGGCGCCGCCGGCCTGACGCTGGCGCTGCGGCTGGCCAAGGGCACCCGGGTGGCGGTGCTGGCCAAGGGACCGATCGAGGAAGGCAACACCTATTACGCCCAGGGCGGTATTTCCGCAGTACTGGACCGGGAGGACTCCGTCGAGTCCCATATCGCCGATACCATGGATGCCGGCGCGGGCCTGTGCCACCCGGAGGTGGTGCGCTACACCGTCGAGCACGGCCCCGAGGCGGTGCAGTGGCTGGTCGACCTCGGCGTGCCATTCACCCGCCACAAGGCCAAGGGTGCCAACAGCTTCCATCTCACCCGCGAGGGCGGACACCAGCACCGGCGCGTCATCCACGCGGCCGACGCCACCGGCAAGGCGGTGGAGAACAGCCTGGTAGCCACAGCGCGCAGCCGCGCCAGCATCGACCTGTTCGAACAGCATATTGCCATCGACCTGATTACCGGCAGACGCATCGGCCAGGCGGACAACCACTGCCTCGGCGCCTACGTGCTGGACCGCGGCAAGGGGCGCGTGGAAGTATTCCGGGCCCGCTGCGTGGTGCTGGCCACCGGCGGCGCCAGCAAGGTGTACCTGTATACCAGCAACCCGGACACCTCCACCGGCGACGGTATCGCCATGGCCTGGCGCGCCGGCTGCAGTATTGCCAACATGGAATTCAACCAGTTTCACCCCACCTGCCTGTATCACCCCCAGGCCAAGTCGTTTCTGATCACCGAGGCGGTGCGCGGCGAAGGCGGCAAACTGCTGCTGCCCGACGGCCAGCCGTTCATGCAGCGCTTCGACCCGCGCGCCGAACTGGCGCCGCGCGATATCGTGGCACGCGCCATTGACCACGAAATGAAACGCCTCGGCTTTGATCACGTGCTGCTGGATATCTCGCACAAGCCGGCGGCCTTTATCCATGAGCATTTTCCCACCGTGCAGCAGCGCTGCCTGGAACTGGGCATTGACATCACCCGCGAACCCATTCCGGTGGTGCCGGCGGCCCACTACACCTGCGGCGGGATCCGCATCGACCTGCGCGGGCGCAGCGATATCGATAACCTCTATGCAGTAGGTGAATCGTCCTGCACCGGGCTGCACGGCGCCAATCGCATGGCCAGCAACTCGCTGCTGGAATGTCTGGTGTTCGCCAGCGCCGCGGCCGCGGACATCGACGCCCGGCTGGCCGCGACGCCGATGCCGCCGGAACTGCCGGAGTGGGACGAATCCAAGGTCACCGATTCGGACGAGGAAGTGGTGGTCAGTCACAACTGGGACGAACTGCGCCGCTTCATGTGGGACTACGTCGGTATTGTGCGCACCAACAAGCGCCTGGAGCGGGCCCGCCGCCGGGTCGAGCTGCTGCAGCACGAAATACAGGAATATTACGGCAATTTCCGCGTCACCAACGACCTGCTGGAATTGCGCAACCTGGTGCAGGTGGCGGAGCTGATCATCCGCTCGGCGCAGCTGCGCAAAGAGAGCCGCGGACTGCACTATACCCTGGATTACCCCAGGCCGGATGCAAGCCGCACGCCACGGGACACGGTGCTGGTGCCCGACCAGGCCGACGCGCAGGGCGCCGCACCCGCACCGCTGAGCGCCAGCGGGAGCGGGTCTGACTGATGTCGTGGGTCAGGGCGCCGAACCGGTCGTGAAGCGCCCCGGCGTCGGCACCTCGATGCGCCGGCATTGGACATTGGTCACCGCGGCCGCGGGGGGGCCCTGCCACAACCAGTCCCTGAGCTGCTCCACGGCGGCCGCTTCCCCGCAGGCGAGCACTTCCACCGAGCCATCCGGCAGATTGTGCGCGTGGCCGGTCAAACCCAGTTTCTGCGCCTCGCGCTGAGTGGAAGCGCGAAAGAACACGCCCTGCACCCGCCCGCTCACCAGACAGCGATAGCAGACCGTCACGGCAGCAGGATCTCGGCCGCCTGGCCGGCGCGCCAGGCACTGGCAAGCCGGCGTTTCATGCCGACAGAGCCTTCTCCAGCGCTTGAAGGAACGCCTCGTTTTCGTCCGCCGTGCCGACCGTGACACGCAGGCAATCGCTCAGGCGGCCACCGGCCGGGTTGAGGTTCTTGATCAGCACTCCCTGCCCGCGCAGCGACTCGAACACCGCATCCGCGCTCCCCGCCGCAACCTTGAAAAGTATGAAGTTGGCCTCGCTGGGCCAGGGTTGCACCCCGGGCAGCGCCGCCAGCCGCCGCAGCAGGTCGCCGCGGTCGGCGCGGATGCGCGTGGCCTGCGCGTCGAGCAGCGCCTTGTGCTGCAGAGCGAAGCAGGCGCTGGCCTGAGTCAGGACATTGATGTTGTAGGGCAGCCGGGTCTTGTCGATTTCCCCCAGCCACTCGGGCGCTCCGGCCAGCAGGCCAAGGCGCAGCCCGGCCAGCCCCATTTTTGACACCGTGCGCATCACCAGCAAGTTCGGGAACTCGCCCAATCGGCGCATGAAACTTGCATCCGTGAACGGCGCATAGGCTTCGTCGACCACCACCAGGCCGGGGGCCGCGCGGATCACATCCTCGACGACCCCTGCATCGAACAGCGTGCCGGTCGGGTTGTTGGGATAGGCCAGGAATACGATCGCAGGGGCGTGCGTTTCGATGGCGGCCAGCATGGCGTCACTGTCCAGGGAAAAGTCGTCGCCCAGCGGCACCGGCTGATAGCGCATGCCCGCGACCTGCGCGATCATGCGGTACATGACAAAGGTCGGCTCCGGGGCCAGCAGCACCCGCCCGGGCGCCGCCACCGCCAGCGCCAGCATCTGGATCAGTTCGTCGGAACCGTTGCCCAGCACCACCTGCACACCCTCCGGCACCTGCATGGCGCGGCGCAGCGCGGCGCTGAGTTCGCTCGCGCCCGGATCGGGGTAACGGTTGAGCTCCACCGAACGCAGCGTCTCCAGCCAGGCCTGGACCAGCTCGGGCGGCCAGCCGTAGGGATTTTCCATGGCGTCCAGCTTGATGAAACCGCGCGCCGGCGGCACGTGGTAGGCACTCAGCCCGCGGATTTCCGGCCGGATCCAGCGCTGCACCAGGCTGGTGTCCGGTTTCATTTTTTCCCGATCCGGTATTCCGCCGAGCGCGCGTGTGCCGTCAGGCCCTCGCCGCGCGCCAGCACCGCGGCCGTGCCGCCCAGAGCAGCGGCCCCGGAGCCCGAGCAGAAAATCACGCTGGAGCGTTTCTGAAAGTCGTATACGCCCAGCGGCGAGGAAAACCGCGCCGTGCGCGAAGTGGGCAGCACGTGGTTCGGTCCAGCGCAGTAATCGCCCACCGCCTCGGCGGTGTAGCGGCCCATGAAAATGGCGCCGGCGTGACGGATACGCGCCGCCAGGGTCTGTGGCTCTGCGACCGACAGCTCCAGGTGTTCCGGCGCGATGTGGTTGGCCACCTGCGCGGCCTCACCCAGGTCGCGCACCTGAATCAGCGCCCCGCGCGCGCCGAGCGAAGCACGGATAATGTCCCGTCGCTCCATCTCCGGCAGCAGCCGCTCGATGCTCGCCGCCACCCGGTCCAGGAACACCGCGTCGGGACTGACCAGGATGGCCTGGGCATCCTCGTCGTGTTCGGCCTGCGAAAACAGATCCATGGCGATCCAGTCCGGATCGGTATCGCCGTCGCACACCACCAGGATTTCCGAGGGTCCGGCGATCATGTCGATACCGACCTGGCCGAACACCATGCCCTTGGCGGTCGCCACGTAAATGTTGCCGGGACCCACGATCTTGTCCACCCTCGGCACTGTCTCGGTGCCGAACGCCAGCGCCGCCACTGCCTGGGCGCCGCCGATGGCGAACACCCGGTCCACGCCGGCCACCGCCGCGGCTGCCAGCACCAGTTCGTTGCTCACTCCGTCCGGGGTGGGCACCACCATCACCAGTTCGCCGACGCCGGCGACCTTGGCCGGGATGGCATTCATCAGCACCGAGGATGGATAGGCGGCCTTCCCACCCGGCACATACAGGCCGGCGCGCTCCAGCGGTGCCACCTGCTGGCCGAGCACGGTGCCGTCGGCCTCGGTATAGGACCAGGACTGCAGCTTCTGGTGCTCCGCATAGGCACGGATGCGCTCGGCGGCCCGCTCCAGTGCCGTGCGCTGCTCGGCAGGGATAACGTCCAGGGCTTGCGCCAGTCTGGCCTGGCCGATTTCCAGCTCTGCCACCCTGGCTGCCTGCACGCGGTCGAAACGGTTGGTGAATTCGAGCAGCGCCGCGTCGCCGCGGGTACGCACTGCGGCAATTACCTCACGCACGGTCTGCTCGACCTGCTGGTCGGACACCTGCTCCCACGCCAGCAAGGCATCCAGCCGTGCATAGAAATCGGCGGCAGCACTGTCGAGTCGCGTAATACCGGACATCTCAGGCAGCCTGTTCCTGCTGCTGGCGCACCGCCTCGGCGAGCTGTTCGATGAAACCCTGCACCCGCGCGTGCTTGCGCTTCATGGACGCCTTGTTGACCACCAGCCGGGAACTGATGTCGGCGATTTTCTCCAGCGGCCTGAGGCCGTTGGCTTTCAGTGTATTACCGGTGTCCACCACGTCCACGATCAGGTCGGCGAGCCCCACCAGCGGCGCCAGCTCCATGGAGCCATACAGCTTGATGATCTCAACCTGCTGTCCCTGCTCGGCGAAATAACGGCGCGTGCTGTTCACGTATTTGGTGGCGATGCGCAGACGCTGCGCCTGCTCGGACCAGGGTTCGCGTCCGGCGACCATCAAGCGGCAACGCGCGATGCACAGATCCAGCGGCTCATACAGCCCCTCGCCACCGTGCTCCATGAGCACGTCCTTGCCGGCCACACCGAGGTCGGCGGCACCATACTGCACGTAGGTGGGTACATCCGAGGCGCGGATGATCACCAGCTTCACGTCGGCGTGATTGGTGTCCAGGATAAGTTTGCGGCTGCTGTCCGGATCGTCCAGCGGCTCGATGCCGGCATGCGCCAGCAGTGGCAGCGTTTCGGTGAAGATACGGCCCTTGGACAAGGCCAGGGTGAGCTGTTCGGACATACGATGAGCCTGTGTACCGGTACGCGGGGAACGGTGATGTCAGTGGATCTGCTGTTCCCACTGCTGCGGCGTGAAGGTGCGCAATGCCAGCGCGTGCACGGCGCCCTGCATCAGGTCGCCCAGCGAACCGTACACCATCTGGTGCTGCTGCACCCGCGACTTGCCCTCGAAGGCAGGGCTGACCACGGTAGCCTCGAAGTGATCGCCATCGCCCTGCACGGTGACCTCGGCGGAAGGAAGTCCGGCCTCGATAAGTCTCTTCAGTTCGTCTGCCTGCATGCCTGTACCATCCTGCTGATCCGAGCGCGAATCATACTATAGATTGCGGCACCTGATCCCCTCGCCGCGGTTTCTGATCTACGAAACAGCAATTAACCACAAAGGACACAAAGGAACACCGGGGCACCCGCTCTCTTGTATGGAAATCATCAGAGATACTGGAGATTCCGAGCGTTTAATGATACCCGCGACGTTCTGTAGGGTATTCCCTTGTGACCTTCGTGTCCTTTGTGGTTAAGCTCAAGCGAAGTGTGCGGACATGCCGCGGCCAGTTCAAGGACGATCAGTCGCGCTGCAACGGCAGCACCTGGTCCAGGCCGCTGACGCGCGCGATGGCCAGCATCTGGGCCGGGATATTGAAAAACCGTATCGTCTTTCCGGACTGGCGGGCGTGGCGCAGGCATTCCACCAGTAGCGCCAGGCCGGCACTGTCGGAGCGTTCCACGTGGCTGAGATCGATGTCCAGCGCGTCACCTTCGCGCAGGCACTCGCGGCTGGCGTTCCACAGCAAGGCCACGGAGGCGAAATTCAGCTCACCGTGGATTTCCACCCGGCCGTTTTTACCTGTTTCGATGCGGGCTTGCGACATGGACCGGCGCCGTTACTCAGCGTCGGCATTCTGGCCGCCTTCGGCAGCCTTGCTGAACAGAAACTTGCTCACCAGCTTTTCCATGATCAGCGCCGACTGGGTGAGCTCGATCTCCGCACCGTCGACCAGCACATCCGGTGATCCGCCCGGTTCCAGCCCGATGTACTGTTCGCCCAGCAACCCGGCCGTGTAGATACTCGCCGACGTGTCGTCGGGGAAATTATCATACTTTCGGTCCAGCTCCAGGCTCACCACCGCCTCGTAACGCTGGGTATCGTAGTCGATGGCCGAGACACGCCCCACCCGCACGCCGCCGACGGTAACCGGCGAGCGCACCTTCAGGCCACCGATATTCTCGAAGTGCGCCGTCACGGTGTACGTATCGGTCTGGGTGAAGGTGCTGAGATTGCTGACCTTCATGGCCAGCACGAACAGCGCCGCGATCCCCGCTGCGACAAACATGCCGACCAGCAGTTCAGTGGTTTTGGTCTGTTTCACCTTCAGTTTTCTCCGAACATCAGGGCAGTTAGTACGAAATCCAGTCCCAGCACCGCCAGCGCCGAGTGCACCACGGTGCGCGTGGTCGCACGACTGACGCCCTCCGAAGTCGGGGTCGCGTCGTAACCCTCGAACACGGCGATCCAGGCGACCACAAAACCGAACACCAGGCTCTTGATGACACCGTTGAGCACATCCTCGTAGACGTCCACCTTGTCCTGCATCTGCGACCAGAAGGCGCCGTCATCCACGCCCAGCAAACCCACGCCGACGAAAAAACCGCCGTAGATGCCTACCGCGCTGAAGATAGCGGCCAGCAGCGGCATGGCCAGAAAACCGGCCAGAAAACGCGGCGCGATCACCCGGTGGATGGGGTCGACCGCCATCATCTCCATGCCGGACAGCTGCTCGGTGGCCTTCATGAGGCCGATCTCGGCGGTCAGGGCCGACCCGGCGCGTCCGGCGAACAACAGCGCGGTCACCACCGGCCCCAGTTCGCGCACAATCGACAGCGACACCACCACGCCCAGCGATTCCTCGGCACCGAAATCGACCAGGGTGTTGTAACCCTGCAGCGCCAGCACCATGCCCACGAACAGCCCCGACACGGCGATAATCAGGAACGACAGCACCCCGACGGACAACAGCTGAGCGGTCAGCAGGCGCGGACGCGCCAGCACCGGAGGCATACCGATCAGCGTCTTGAGCAGAAACAGGTTGCCGCGGCCCAGCTTTTCGAAAAACTCGAAGCCGCCGCGGCCCAGCTGGCGTATCCACTCAAGCATGCGCTGCTCCGGGTGCGGCGGTTTGCAGCTCCAGAAGGTCGTCGACATAAGGCGGCGCCGGGTAGTGGAAAGGCACCGGACCGTCCGGCAGCCCCTGCATGAACTGTTTCACCCACTCCGAAGCGGTGCCACTCAGTTGCTCCGGAGTCCCGTGCCCCATGATCTTGCCCCCGGAAATCAGGTAAACATAGTCGGAAATCGCCGCGGCTTCCTTGACGTCGTGCGAGACAATCACGCTGGTGAGCCCGAGCGCATCGTTCAGCAGGCGGATCAGCTGCACCAGGGCACCCATGGAGATCGGGTCCTGCCCGGTGAAGGGCTCGTCGTACATGATCATCATCGGGTCCAGCGCGATGGCGCGCGCCAGCGCTACGCGCCGCGCCATTCCGCCGGACAGCTCGCTCGGCATCAGTCTACGCGCGCCGCGCAGGCCGACCGCCTGCAGCTTCATCAGCACCAGATCGCGGATCATGCTCTCCGGCAAGTCGGTGTGCTCGCGCAGCGGGAAAGCGACGTTCTCGAACACGTCGAGATCGGTCAGCAGCGCGCCGGACTGGAACAGCATACCCATGCGCTGGCGCAGGTCATACAGGTCGGTACGGCCCAGCCGCGGAACCTCCAGCCCGTCCACCTGTACACTGCCGCTGAGTGGCTGCAACTGGCCGCCGATCAGCCGCAGCAGCGTGGTCTTGCCGGTGCCGCTGGGCCCCATGATGGTGGTGACCTTGCCGCGCAGGATGTCCATGTCGACGTCGTCAAAAATCATGCGCTGGCCGCGCGCGAAACACAGGCCGCGGATGCTCACCAGCACGTCGGACTTTGCCTTGGCGTCTGTCTCCACCATGTTCCGTATTCTTATGGGTCGCTTCCTGGAGGCGAATTCCGCCTATTATACGTATCGCCGCGCGTTCGGGTACCGCCCGGGGCGGCTCGGCGTTCAGCGGCCCTCGGTTTTCTCAGCCCCGCAACGCTGGCAGCGGTAGCAGGTAACCAGTCGGCCGCGTTTGACATCGAACGGGCTGTTGACCACCACCCATTTGTGAAAGCCGCGCCGGCACAGGGTGTTGCCCTTGTGCTTCTGCGCTGCCGTGGGTCGTTTGAACGGAATGACATTGGTCATGGGTGCGCTCCGCTGATTGGCTGCCATTGTGTCGCCATTGACGTTAAACCGCTACTATACGCTCCCTATGTGGATCCAGCTGTTAGCCATCGCCGCCGGTTTCGGGCTGCTTGTCTGGGGCGCGGACCGTTTTGTTACCGGCGCGGCGGGCACTGCCCGCAACCTCGGCGTGTCACCGCTCATCATCGGTCTGACCATTGTCGGGTTCGGCACTTCGGCGCCCGAGATCCTGGTCTCGGCCGTGGCCGCCTGGCAGGGCAACCCGGGCCTGGCGGTCGGTAACGCGATCGGCTCCAACATTGCCAATATCGGCCTGATTCTCGGCACCACCGCCCTGGTAGCCCCGCTGACGGTGCACTCCGGGGCCATCCGCCGCGAGTTCCCGGTGCTGATCGTCACTACCCTGGTCGCCTACCTGCTGCTCAGCGACGGGAGCCTGGAGCTGGGCGACGGCGTGATGCTGCTGCTCGGACTGGCGGTGTTGTTGAGCTGGATGGTGTACCTGGGCCTGACGTCGCGAGAACTGGACCCGATGCTGGCCGAGTACGAGGCGGAGGTCCCGAGCGATCTGCCGCTGAGCCGCTCGCTGCTGTGGCTGCTATTGGGTCTTGTGGTGTTGCTGGTCAGTTCGCGACTACTGGTGTGGGGCGCGGTGGGTGTCGCCCAGTTCCTGGGCGTCAGCGACCTGATCATCGGTCTCACCATAGTGGCGCTCGGCACCAGCCTGCCGGAGCTGGCGACCTCGCTGGCGGGCGCGCTGAAAAACGAACACGACATTGTCATCGGCAACGTGATCGGCTCCAACATGTTCAACCTGCTGGCGGTGCTGGGACTGCCCGGCATCATCCGCCCGGGCCCGGTCGACGACGCGGTGCTGACACGCGATTTCCCCGTCATGGCCGTGTTCACCGTGGCGCTGCTGATCATGGCGTACGGCTTTCGCACCTGGGGGCGCATAAACCGCCTGGAGGGCGGACTGCTGCTGGGCGGCTATCTCGCTTACCAGACCCTGTTATACTTCACCGCCCGAAGCTGAAGCGCGGTTGTTGAGGGCATGAACGACACTGTGTTGAAAAAACTCGGTCTGGCGGTACTGGAAACCGAATGCGCTGCCGTCGATGCGCTCAAGTCACGCGTCGATGACGACTTTGTGCGCGCCTGTCATTTCATGCTCGAGTGCGAAGGCCGCGTGGTGGTCATCGGCATGGGCAAGTCCGGCCACGTGGGCGGTAAAATCGCCGCGACTCTGGCGAGCACTGGCACACCGGCATTTTTTGTCCACCCCGGCGAGGCCAGCCACGGTGACCTGGGCATGATCACCAGCAAGGATGTGGTGCTGGCGCTGTCCAATTCGGGAGAAACGGATGAAATTCTCACTATTCTGCCGATCATCAAGCGCCTGCACGTACCACTGATTTCGCTCACCGGCAACCCCAATTCAACCCTGGCCAAGGCCGCCAGCGTGAACATCCACGTGGGGGTGCAGAAAGAAGCCTGCCCGCTGGATCTGGCGCCGACCGCCAGCACCACCGCGGCGCTGGCCATGGGCGATGCGCTGGCGATCTCGCTGCTGGAGGTGCGCGGCTTCACCGCGGACGACTTCGCCCGCTCCCATCCGGGCGGCAAACTGGGCCGGCGACTGCTGTTGCTCATCGATGACCTGCTGCACACCGGCGAGCGCGTCCCCAAGGTGCCCTCGGGCACCCTGATCTGCGACGCCCTCCTGGAGATGACTCAGAAAGGCCTGGGCACCACCGCGATTGTGGATGAACAGGACATCGTTCTGGGCATCTTTACCGACGGTGACCTGCGCCGCGCCCTGGATCACGACATCGATCTGCACAAGACGCCGATCGACGCAGTGATGACACGCAATCCGACGCTGATCTCGCCTGGACTGCTGGCTGCCGAGGCCCTGCAGATCATGGACGCGGGAAAGTTCAACGCGCTGCTGGTGGTGGATGCCGACCAACGGCTGATCGGCGCGCTCAACATGCACGACCTGCTGCGCGCAGGCGTGGTCTGACCGGACCGGTGAAAAAACTATGAAAGATATTCTGCAAAAGGCCGCCCAGGTAAAACTGCTCATTTTCGACGTCGACGGCGTACTTACCGACGGCAGTCTGTTTCTGGGCGACGACGGCCAGGAATACAAGGCTTTCCACTCCCAGGATGGCCATGGCATCAAGATGCTGCAGAAGCATGGGGTACGCTGCGCCATCATCACCGGACGCACCTCCAAAGTCGTTGAACACCGCATGCGCAACCTCGGCATCGAGCTGATCTACCAGGGCCAGGAAAACAAGCTGGAAGGATTTGCCGACCTGCTCGAGCGCGTCGCGCTGACGCCCGAGCAGGTTGCCTACGTAGGCGACGATGTGGTCGATCTGCCGGTGATGCGCAAGGTCGGCCTGGCCATAGCAGTGCAGGACGCCCACCCCTGGGTGCTGCAGCACGCCCACTGGCAGACCCCGCGCGGCGGCGGACGCGGTGCGGCACGCGATGTCTGCGAACTGCTGCTCGAGGCGCACGGAGTACTCAGGCAGGAGCTGGAAACTTACCTGTGAACCCGCCCCAGAAGGGCGCGCTGGCGCTCGCCGCGGTCGCAACCGCACTGAGCCTGGGGTTGCAGCTGCACGCCAGCCGCAGCATCTCTGACCCGCCTGCGGTCGGCGTCCTGCCCGAGTTATACATCGAGGAACCGCACTGGGACCGCTTCGACGCGCAGGGCCGGCTGGCCACGCAGCTGCACGCCAGCCGCGCCGAGCAGTGGCCCGGAGAACCCGACACGCGCCTGATCGAGCCGCAGGTGCAGATTCGCACTTCACACCAGGGCCATTGGCTGCTGCAGGCCGAGCGCGGACGCCTGGCTGCGGATGGCGGACCGCTGCTGTTGGAGCAGCAGGTGGTGTTGCGGCCGGGCGCCGCGAGCCAGGGGCCCGTGCTTAGTACCGGGCGCCTCAACATTGCCGCCGCCGGGGACCTTGTGGAAACCGATGCGCCGGTTGTTTTACAGTCGGCGAACTGGCATTTTACCGCTGGCGGGCTGCGCGCCGAACTCGGTCGCGAACGCATCCAGCTGTTCAATCGGGTACGGGGCACACATGAATAGATCTGCTTACCTGTCGATTCTGCTGATCACACTGCTGCTGCCGTTGCGTGGCTGGGCGCTGTCCACCGACCGGGATCAACCCATGACCATCGAGGCCGACCGCGTCGAGCTGGATGATGCCAAGGGCATCAGCACCTACCACGGCAACGTCAAGGTCACCCAGGGTACGCTGGTGCTGACCGGTGATCTGATGACCGTGCACAGCAAGGGCAATGATGTGCAGAAGGTCATCATGCTCGGCAACCCGGCCACCTATCGCCAGCGCCCGGACGGCAAGGACCAGGACGTGCGCGCCAAGGCCGAACGCATGGAATACTACACCGACCCGGAACGCGTTATCCTGCTCAAGCAGGCCGAGGTGTTGCAGCGCGGCGATATACTGCGCAGCGAACGCATCGAGTACGACGTTGCCAGCGACCAGGTAAACGCCGGCACCAGCAAACCCGACGAACGCGTGCGTATCACCATACAGCCGCGCAGCCGCAAAGACAGCAAACAGCCGAGCCCGCCATGAGCCGGCTGGAAGCGCGCGACCTGAGCAAGAGCTACTCGGGCCGCAAAGTCATCGAAGCGGTGTCCCTGCACGTGGACAGCGGCGAGGTGGTCGGTCTGCTGGGACCCAACGGGGCCGGCAAGACCACGTGTTTTTACATGATCGTCGGACTGGTCCCGAGTGATGGCGGTTCGGTGTGGCTCGATGAGCGCGAACTGACCCGCTACCCGATGCACGTGCGCGCCCGCCACGGGGTCGGCTACCTGCCGCAGGAGGCCTCGGTATTCCGTAAACTCAGCGTCGCGGACAACCTGCTTGCGGTGCTGGAAATGCGCAAGGATTTAACTCGCCGCCAACGTGCCGATAAACTGGAGGCACTGTTGCAGGAGCTGCATATCGGACACCTGCGCAGCCAAAAAGGCATGAGCCTGTCCGGGGGCGAGCGCCGTCGCGTCGAGATCGCCCGGGCGCTGGCCATGGAGCCACGCTTTATACTGCTCGATGAACCCTTCGCGGGGGTGGACCCGATTTCGGTCATCGATATCCAGCGCATTGTGGAACACCTGATGGAACGCGACATCGGAGTGCTGATTACCGATCACAACGTGCGCGAGACGCTCGGCATCTGCAACCGCGCCTATATCATCGGCAACGGCAAGACGCTGGCAGAAGGAGCGCCCGAAGCTATTCTCAACAACCAGCAGGTGCGACAGGTTTACCTCGGTGAGCAGTTCCGAATGTAAATGGTAAAAAAAGTGCAACAAAAGCTTCACTGGCATAATAAATGCAGTAAAATATCGCCCCAGTGATGAGCGCAAACGGAACAGGCACTGGAGTGCAGACAGTGGTCAACAGCGGAAAATGAAGCAGTCCATCCAACTTCGGCTTGGCCAGCATTTAACCATGACACCCCAGTTGCAGCAGGCGATCCGCCTGCTGCAACTGTCCACCCTCGAACTGCAGCTCGAAGTCCAGGGCGTACTCGATTCCAACCTGATGCTGGAGGTCGATGAGGGCGATGCGCCGTCGGCCGCCGAACTGGCGGCGGAATCCGGCCAGCAGGTTGACAAGGAACGCAGCAGCGAAGGCCCCGAGAGCAGCGATGCAGAACTGGCCTCACGCACCGACACCATTCCCGACGAGTTGCCGGTGGACACCGGCTGGGAGGATACCTATGACATGGGATCCACCAGTTACAGCGCGCCGGCGGACAATGACGGGCGCGATTTTTTCGAGACCCATAGCGGCGAAGGTCAGAGCCTGCAGGAGCACCTGCTCTGGCAGCTGGACCTTACCCCGTTCAGCGAAATCGACCACGCCATTGCCAGAACCATTATCGACTCTATCAACGAAGACGGATATCTCTCTGTTTCTATTGATGAATTAAACGAGAGCCTGGACTTCGATCCGGAACTGGAGATCGGTCCGGAAGAAATCCAGGCGGTGTTGCGGCGTATCCAGCACTTTGACCCGGTAGGCGTCGGGGCGCGTGACCCGGCCGAGTGCCTGCTGATCCAGCTGCAACAGATCGACCCGGCGACCCCCTGGCGCGCCCAAGCCATCCAACTGGTGGAGCAGCACGTCAATCTGCTCGGAAATCGTGACTATAATCAGATTATGCGGCGCATGAAGCTGGGCGAGTCCGAGCTTCAGGAAGTACTGAAACTCATCCAGTCGCTCAACCCGCGGCCCGGCTCCCAGATCACAGACAGCAAGCCGCAGTACGTGGTGCCCGATGTATTCGTGTTCAAGAACAAGGGCAAATGGCAGGTGGACCTGAACCTGGAAGCGACGCCGAAGCTGCGCATCAACAGTCACTACGCCAGCCTGGTGCGGCGCGCCGACAACAGCGACGACAACGCCTACCTGCGCAATCACCTGCAGGAGGCGCGCTGGTTCCTGAAGAGCCTGCAGAGCCGCCACGAAACCCTGCTGAAAGTGGCGCGCTGCAT
>CBDTYI010000034.1:0-14610 GCA_965364565.1 uncultured Gammaproteobacteria bacterium
CGCCGGGATGACGAGAAGCGAATTAATCAGAAGTTCCTTAGCGTTATCGCAATCCTGCTGTATTGTCTGGGCACGACTGCGGCCCGGGGCGCGGACGTGGTAGGGCAGTCCGTCACCTTGACCGAGAAGAACAACCGCGCCGAACAGGCCACCCAGCAGGGCATCGAAACCCTGGACGATGCGACCCGGCAGATGCTGGAGGAATACCACGCCCTGGGGCGCGAGTTCGACTCGCTGAGCGTGTACAACGATCAGGTCGAGCGTCTGGTCCAGTCACAGGAACAGGAGAAGCTGTCCCTGCAGCAGCAGATGTCCGACGTGGAGCTGGTACAGCGCGAGGTGGTGCCCCTGATGCTGCGCATGATCGACGCGCTCGCGCAGCTGGTGCGGTCCGATATTCCTTTTCTGCAACGGGAGCGCTCCCGACGCGTGGTTCTGTTGCGCGAGCTTATGGATCGCGCCGACGTCGCGGTGGCGGAAAAATACCGGCGCATCCTCGAGGCCTACCAGATCGAACTGGACTACGGCCGCACCCTCGAAGCCTATCGCGATGAGCTGGACGCTGACGGCGTGAAGCGTACAGTGGACTTTGTGCGCGTCGGCCGAGTGGGGCTGTACTACCAGTCCCTGGATGGCGCGCAGGCCGGCTACTGGGATCGCGACGCGCGCGGCTGGGTTGACGTGGATGGAGCGGATCGACTGGCGATCCGGCAGGCGCTGCGCATTGCGCGCAAACAGACGGCGCCGGAATTGTTGCGCGTACAAATCCCGGCGCCGGAGCAGGCCGGACTATGAAGGTGCTGCGGCGACTGGTAGTGATGTCGTCATTGCTGGTGGCCGCCATGGCCGCGGCGGACCATCCTTCCACGCTCGACCACATGCTGCGCCAGGTCAAGGAGGCGAACAGTCGCGAGGCCGCGGTTAGAGCGGAACGCGAACAGCGTTTTCTCCACGCCAAGGCGGACCGTGAACAGCTGCTCGCGGGGCAGCGCGAGCGCCTGGCCGGTGAGCGGGCGCGCGGCGCGGCGCTCAAGCAGCAGTTCGAGACCAACGAGCAGCAGCTGCAGGCTCTCGAGGCCGACCTGCAGGCGAGCAGCGGCAACCTGGGGGAGCTGTTCGGTACCGTGCGCCAGGTGGCCAACGATCTGCAGGCCCTGATGCACGATTCGCTGGTGTCGGCGCAGTTCCCCGGCCGCGCCGACTGGTTCGATACCCTGACCGCCAGCAGGAAACTGCCGGACATCAACGAGCTGGAGCGCCTCTGGCTGCTGATGCAACAGGAGATCAGCGAGTCCGGGCAGGTGGTGAGTTTCGCTTCCGATGTGGTGGGCGCCGACGGGCTTACCGCGAGCCGCCCGGTGACGCGGGTCGGCGTGTTCAGCGCGGTGTCCGGCGGGCGCTTTCTGAGCTACCTGCCCGACAGCGGCCAGCTGGTGGAACTCTCGCGCCAGCCCGAGCGGCGTCATCGCGCCCTGGCCGACAGCCTCACACAGAGCTCGCAAGGATACGCGCCCATGATCATCGACCCCACCCGTGGCGCGCTGCTGGGCATGCTGGTGCAGGCACCCACGCTCATGGAGCGCCTGCATCAGGGGGGTATTATCGGTTATATCATCGTCGCGCTGGCCGTGCTGGGGCTGCTGATCGTCGTGCAGCGTCTGGTGTATCTCGGCCTGGTGCAGCGGCGCGTGCGCTGCCAGCTCGCCGACCCCGAGTCGCTGTGTGACGATAATCCGCTCGGGCGGGTACTGGCGGCCGGCAAAGCCCTGCACGCCGATGACATCGAAACCCTGGAGATGCAGCTCGACGAAGCCATCCTCAGGGAACTGCCGCGCCTGACGCGCGGTCAGTCGCTGGTCAAGCTGCTTGCCGCAGTGGCCCCCTTGCTGGGCCTGCTGGGGACGGTAACCGGCATGATTCTGACCTTTCAGTCCATCAGTCTGTTCGGGACCGGCGACCCGAAACTGATGGCCAGCGGCATCTCCCAGGCGCTGGTGACCACCGGGCTGGGCCTGTCGGTGGCGATTCCGCTGCTGTTTCTGCACAGCCTCATCGCCAGCCGCAGCCGGGTATTGATTCAGATCCTCGACCAGCAGTCGGCGGCGCTGGTGGTGGGACGCAACGGGACGGGTTGAGGCGATGCCGGATATCCATGCCGTGGTTGAATCGCTGCGCGCTTTTATGGCCGCGGGTGGGCCGGTGTTGTGGGTTATCGGTGCGGTGGCCGCATGCATGGGCTTCATCATCATAGAGCGCTACTGGTACCTGTACCTGGTGTTCCCCGCCAACGGCAGGGCCACCCTGCGCCGCTGGCAGGACTGCGCGGGCATGGCCTCCGCGCCGGCGCAGCGGGTGCGCCAGGCAATGATCTCCGAGGCGCGGCTGAGCCTGAGCCGAATGCTGCCGCTGCTCAAGGCGCTGGTGGCGCTGTGCCCCCTGCTGGGCCTGCTCGGTACCGTCACCGGTATGATCCAGGTTTTCGATGTGGTGGCGGCCCTGGGTACCGGCAACGCACGTGCCATGGCGGCGGGGATTTCCCGCGCCACCATTCCCACCATGGCGGGTCTGCTGGTGGCTTTGCCCGGCCTCTATTTCAACCTGCAGCTCGAACAGCTTACCGGACGCAAGGCCCAGGAGCTCGGCGACCGGCTGCGCATGGCGCACGAGGCCCGGGTATGAGGCGCCGCGGCCATCTCGACCAGGAAGCCGACGAGGCCGACATCAACCTGGCCCCGATGCTCGACATCGTATTCATCATGCTGATCTTCTTTATCGTCACCACGTCGTTCGTGAGAGAGGCGGGGCTGGAAGTGAATCGCCCCAGTGCCAGGACGGCGCAGCCGCGTGAAAGCGCCAACATTCTCATTGCCATTGCACCGAACGGCGAGATCTGGATCGACAAGCGGCCGGTGGACATCCGCTCGGTGCGCGCCGTGGTGGAACGCCTGCGCGCCGAGAATCTGGACGCTGCGGTCGTTATCCAGGGTGACCGCGAGGCGCAGATCGGTCTGCTGGTGCGGGTCATGGACCAGGTGCGCATGGCGGGTGTCAGCAACCTCTCGATTGCCGCGAGCCGGCAGGAATGAATGCGTTGCGCATTCCTGTGGCCGCGCTTTCCGGACTGGTTCTGTGCCTGGGCCTGTTCTGGCTCATGCAGACCCTGATTTCGGCCGGCGACGTGGCGCTGTCGCACGCCCCGTCCGAGCCGCTGATCGAGTTCGTGCGACTCAAGCGCGACTCCCAGGTGCAACCCAGGCAACGTACGCTCCCGGAAAAACCCGAGCCACCCAAGGCATTGCCGCGTCCGCAGATCAACGTCCCGCTGCAGGTGCGAGCCGCCGCCCCGCGGCTGCGTTTCAAGGCCGATTTCGATCTGCCCCTGGCGCTGGGTGAAGGACCCTACCTGGGCGAAATCGCGGCCTTCGAGGTGACCGGCAGCAGTCTCATCCCGGTGTCCCGCACGCCGCCGCGCTACCCCTATCAGGCCAAGCGGCGCGGTCTCGAGGGCTGGGTGCGGGTATCTTTTACCGTGACCGAGGACGGAACGGTCGCGGATGCGGTGGTGGAGGATGCCGATCCGCCCGGCGTCTTCGAGAAGGCCGCACTGGCGGCGGTGTATCAGTGGAAATTCAAACCCCGCATCGTCGACGGCACGGCCACTCGCGGCCGCGCCGAACAGCGGGTCGAGTTCGAATTGAAACGATGAGCGTGCAACCGCCAGCCACCCATGCAGGCGGGACTCTGCATCTGGCGGGCGCCTTTGTGCTGGTGCTGTCCCTGCTGATGCCGGTCCACGCGGCTACTGCGCAACGGGGCCTGTCGCCGCAGGTTTACCAGGCGCTCACCCGGGTCCACGACCTGATGGACCAGGGGCAGTATGTGACGGCCGAAGACAGGCTCAGCGAGCTGCTCGGACGACTGGCGGAAAAAGGCTACGACAAGGCGGTCACCCTGCAAACCCTGGCGCATGTCCAGGCGGCGCGTGACCGCCACGAGCAGGCCGCCCGATCGCTGCAACAGAGCCTTGCTTTGGGTGTACTGCCCGACGCCGTTCAGCAGCAGGGCCGCTATGATCTTGCGCAGCTGTACCTCGCATCCGGTAAACCCGGCCAGGCGGTTGAGCAATTGCAGCGCTGGTTTGAGCACGCCGGGAAACCCTCCGCCGAGGCGCACTTCCTGCTCGGAGCCGCCCATGTGCAGCTGCAGCAATACCGCCAGGCGATCGCACCCCTGGAGCGGGCGATCGAAGCGCCCGGGTCCGCCGACGAGGGCTGGTACCAGACACTGCTCGCCGCCCATTACGAACTCGGTGCCTACCGAAGCTGTGCCCGGGTACTGGAGAAAATGGTGCGCCTGTTTCCGGAGCGGGACTACTGGCAGCAGCTGGCGGGTATCTATTTGGCGCTGAAGCGCGATGAGCGGGCGCTGACGACCCTCGAGCTGGCTTATCGTCAGGGCAGGCTCGGCCGCGCACAGGAGCTGCTGCAGCTGGCACAGCTTTACCTGGCCCGGGGTATTCCCTACAAGGCGGCGCAGCTGCTGGAGACGGAAATGGAGCGCGGGCGGATCGGCGCCGATGCCCGCAATCTGGAACTGCTGGCCGGCGCCTGGGCCGCAGCGAGGGAGCGTGCCAGGGCCACTGAGGTCTATCAGAGGGCCATGCGCGCCGGTGGCGACGCCGCCATCGGTCTGTATCTCGCCGACCTGTATATCCGGGATGAGCGCTGGCAGGATGCCGCGGAGGTGCTCGAATCGACGCTGAAACGCGACGCGCTCAGCGAACCCGGCGACGCCTGGCTGCTGCTGGGTGTGGCACGCTACGAGGAGGGTTCCCTGGATCTGGCGCGCCATGCCTTCGATGAGGCAGCGCGCTTTGAACAGGCGCGCGCCGCCGCGCAGGACTGGCTCCGGCACCTGCAGGGGCAGCCCTAGCCCGCATGTCTTACCCATAAGGCTTGCTCCATTCATGCCGTCATAGTGTCAGAACCCGTATAGTTGTGCCTGACACGGGCCACAAATGCGTTAACTTACTGATTGGAGGCGATGTCGGCTGCTAGAATGCGTCGCGCCGACACGCCCATAAAGAGCTTCCATATCTGACAGCCATGTTTTTCGACAGCGAACTGATGCGTAATGTTGTTCTCTACTATCTGGTTTCGATAGTTATTGTTTTCGTCCTGTTCAGACGGACGGCGCGCGCGCCCGCGCGGCAGCGCAGGATGATGCGCAGCGCTATCCTCGCCGCATTCGTGGGTCCGGGTGCGATTCTGGGCGTTATGTCCATCAGCCCGGCACCGCCCATCTTCGCCTTGTTGGCGAATCTCTGGACCGCGTTTCGCTACGAACAGATCGGTCTGGTAATCCCCGCGTTGTTTTTCTCCGCGGTTCCGTTCTATCTTTTCTGGCCGATGTATTACGGGCTGCTCGGCCTGTTCAACAGAGAAACACGGGTTACAAGGCATAACGATGAGCTCCAGCCGGAAGCTGAAGCGTCGCAGCGCTGAGCTCGACCATCACCGCCGGCCGCCAGCGATCTCGATAGCGGCGCTCCCGCCATCGAAATCAGGATGCGAAACAAGCCGCAGGATATAGTTGTCTCCCAGGTGTTGGCGGGACTAAGTTGGTTGCATCGTTACAAAGCGACCAGACTTACATCAGTTGACGTTTGATTGACCCTGCTTCTGCAATCTGGAAATGAACCGTCTGAAACACAGCCACGAGCAACGTTTTCAAAGCTCCAGGGAGTAGCCGCTGGATCAGTTTTCGATGCAGGAAACGACCGCTTCTGGCCCAAAGTCCGCTGGCAATCAACACAGCGCCTTCCATCAGCACCCGAAGAGCGGTTGGGTGCAGAGCCTGAGCGGTTCAAGCACCCCATCGACCATCACCCATATCGTCGTGCATACGGAACACATTATTTGAACCTCCTTTTCAGCATGGCCGCGAAAAATACCACCGTCCTGCGTGGTAGGGAATAGCCTTGTATCTTCGCATGTGACCGGCTCGTCCGCAGCGCCTTCCAGCACTTCCTCGGGCAGCACCAGCACTGCGGACGGCGCACCCTTACTCCGCTTGACCTGATTATCCTTCACGGACAGCACCGTGACCTGAATCTCTGTTACGGTGGGCAGCTCAAAAACGATGGCTGCGCCAGGACGGCGGGCAGCAAGTATGGGCAAATTCGTTTTGCCGGAGCTGCCTGGAGTGACCTGATCGTCACCCCAAAGCTCAGGCTGTCGAACTGTCACCGGGACGGCGGAAGTTAATTTTTCGCCATGTGACATTTGAATTGGCGCGCCCGACAGGATTCGAACCTGTGACCTCTGCCTTCGGAGGGCAGCACTCTATCCAGCTGAGCTACGGGCGCGTGGTGCGAGGTCCGAATGATAAGGGCAGTGGCCCTGGCAAGGCTAGTGCTGCGCGTCTTCCTCAGGTTTCGTCGTGGCGCAACGGGGGCACTTTCCCTGCGCCGGACGCCGTTGCGCGGCTGGTACGGCGCAGCCACGCCATGGCGTGCACTGTTGCAGGGCGAGTGAGCGCCATTGGTGCGGGCGGAACGTTGTTGCGAATTGGTGTGAATATCTAACAGTCGGATTATATTGGTAAAATCCCCTTTATTCTGCGATGGCACATGGCTTGCTCAAGCGGTAATACTCGTTTTCAAAAACGTAATATCAGGAGAGTCAGTCCATGCCTATTTATGTTCGCCGTGCGTTTACCGCCCTGTCTGGTCTGCTGCTGGGTGTCGCTTCCGCCCTGGCCAGCGCCGAGCCCCTCAAAATCGGTTACAGCGACTGGCCGGGCTGGGTAGCCTGGGAGGTCGGCGTCGAGAAAGGCTGGTTTAAGGAAGCCGGTGTCGATGTGAACTTCGAATGGTTCGACTATGTCGCCTCCATGGACGCTTTTGCCGCCGGCCAGCTCGATGCGGTCACCATGACCAACGGTGACGCGCTGGTGACCGGGGCGACCGGCGCCAAGAGCGTGATGATCCTGATCAACGATTACTCGAACGGCAATGACATGGTGGTCGGTGCTCCGGGCATCGCTTCCCTCAAGGATCTCAAGGGCAAGAAGGTCGGTGTCGAGGTCGGTTTTGTCAGCCACCTGCTGCTGCTCGATGGCCTGAAGCAGAACGGCATGAGTGAATCCGACGTGGAGCTGGTGAATGTGCCCACCAACGAGACGCCGCAGGTGCTGGCTTCGGGCGATGTATCCGCCATCGTCGCCTGGCAGCCCAACTCGGGTATGGCGCTGAAACTGGTGCCGGGCTCGAAAAAGATCTTTTCCAGTGCCGACCAGCCCGGCCTGATCTATGACGTGCTGGCGGTCTCGCCGGAGAGTCTCGCAGCGCGCAAGGACGACTGGACCAAGGTAGCCAAGGTCTGGTACCGCATCGTCGACTACATCAAGGACCCGAAGACCTACGATGACGCGGTGCAGATTATGGCCGCCCGGGTGGGTATCGAGCCCGATGAATACAAGGGTTTTATCGACGGCACCAAAATCCTGACGCTGGACGAGGCCAAGGGGTTCTTCAAGAAAGGCGAGGGCTACACCTCGCTGTATGGCTCCTCCAAGATCTCCGATGACTTCAACGTCGCCAACAAGGTGTATGACGAGCCCCAGGACATAGACAGCTATATCGATCCCTCTATCAGCGGGGCGCTGTAGAGCGCAGCAGCGGATCGGCAGCGGGAGGCTTCAAGCATGGGCATGTCGCGGTGGTTTGCGGTGCGCAAGCAATTGCGCCCCAACGAGCGCCTGGTGCTCGGCGTGGCGAGCTTCCTGCTGCCGCTGCTGGTCTGGTCGCTGGTGAGTTATGTGCCCTGGATCTGGCACCCGCAGGTCGAGGTCACCGACAGCGGTGCCGTCAGCTATTTCAAGCCCGGCATGCTGGTCGACCGCGAGGTGTTCGACAAGGAAACGCTGGCGGTGCGCGAGGCGGGCGACGCAGAACCCGAAGGCGTGCCCGCCAACCCCATTTACCTGCCGGCGCCGCACCAGGTGGCGCAAGCCTTCTACACGGCATTCATCACCGAACCTAAACGGCGTTCGGAGCAGTGGCTGCACGAAAGCCTGTGGGAGAGCATCCAGGTGATTTTCTGGGGGTTCTTTCTATCCTCGCTGTTCGGTGTGCCGCTGGGCATCCTGGCAGGCACATACGACCTGATGTCACGCCTCAGCGAGCCGTTCATCGAGTTCTTCCGCTACCTGCCGGCGCCGGCGTTCGGTGCCCTGGCGGTCGCGATACTGGGCATTCACCACGCCCCCAAGATCGCCATCATTTTCATCGGCACGTTTTTCCAGCAGGTGCTGGTGATCGCCAACACCACGCGCAAACTCGATCCTGCGCTGCTGGAAGCCGCGCAGACCCTCGGGGCCAGGCGCCTGTCGCTGCTGTTCCGGGTGGTGATCCCCGGGATTATCACCGACCTGTACAAAGACATGCGTATCCTGCTCGGCTGGGCCTGGACCTACCTGATTGTCGCCGAGCTGATCGGCACCAGTTCCGGCATTACCTGGTTCATTACCCAGCAGGCGCGCTACAAGAACTTCGACAATGTGTTCGCCGCCATCATGATGATCGGAATCATCGGTCTCACCACCGATCTGGTGCTCGCCTGGCTGGGGCGGCGGATGTTTCCCTGGCAGCAGGCGGCGGCCAGGGCCTGAGGCCGGCGGCGGAGGCGTACGGAACCAGCGACATGCATCATCTCGAACTGCCCAGCTACCTCGAACAGTCGGACCCGGTGCGCGATCGCTTCACGCGCCTGAAACGGCGTCCCGTGGTGCTGGAAGTCAAGGGGCTGAGCAAGGAATTCGACAGCAGTCACGGGCCGGTGACGGCGCTGCGCGATATCAATTTCAAGACCCACAGACGCGAGTTCGTGTGCGTGATCGGGCCCTCGGGCTGCGGCAAATCGACCCTGATCCGCATCCTGGCCGGGCTGGAAACGCCATCCAGCGGCCAGATGCTGCTGGACGGTAAAGAGGTGCACGGGCCGGGCCCCGACCGCGGCATGGTATTCCAGGGCTACACCCTGTTTCCCTGGCTGACGGTGAAGAAGAACGTGATGTTCGGCCTGGAGATGGCCGGGCGCGGGCGCGGTCCGGCAGAAGAAGAGGCCATGCAGTGGATCGACCTGGTGGGCCTGACCAAGTTCGCCAAGAGCTATCCGCACCAGTTGTCGGGCGGCATGAAACAGCGCGTCGCCATTGCCCGGGCGCTGGCCAACCAGCCGCGCATCCTCTTGATGGACGAACCCTTCGGTGCGCTGGACGCCCAGACGCGCGCCAGGATGCAGTCCTACCTGATGGAGATCTGGCAGAACATCGATATCACTATCCTGTTCATCACCCACGATCTGGACGAAGCCATTTACCTGGCCTACCGCATCCTGGTGCTCAAGGCGCACCCCGGCGAAGTGCAGGAACTGATCGAGGTGCCGGTACCGCAGCCGCGCTCGGCCGAACAGCTGTTGTCGGCGGAGTTTCTTGCCACCAAGAAGCGTCTGGAGGAGCTGATTCACCCGCCGGCAACCGAGCAGGAGGACAATGGCGATCACCTCAACATGGTGCGCATGGTGTCGGTGCACGACGAAGTGGAGAGTGTGTTTTGACTGCGCTGCGCTGGCATCAACTGACCTGGGAAGAGATCGGCGCGCTGCCTGCGCGCGGCATGAACGCGGTAGTTCTGCCGCTCGGTGCGACCGAGCAGCACGGTCCGCACCTCGGCTGCGGCGTGGATGCCGAGATCGCCCTGCAGCTGTGCCACGCCGCCGGCGAGCGCAGCGGTGTGCCGGTGCTCCCGACCCTGCCGTATGGGTGCTCAATCGGTCATTCACAGCGCTGGCCGGGCACCCTGGCGCTGGCGCCCAAGACGCTCATCGACGTGGTCAAGCAGATCGGTGACTGGGTGTACGCCTCCGGGTTTCGCCGCCTGTTTCTGGTCAACAGCCATGTCACCAACCTGGCGCCGCTGCGCTGTGCGCTGGAAATGCTGCGCGCCGAGCACGACGATTTGATGGTGGCGCTGATCAACACCGGCACGCTGAGCGAGCGGGTGCGCGCCCGCCACTTCGCCGACGCCGACGACTGGCACGCCAACGAGGCGGAGACCTCACTGATGCTGGCACTGGCGCCGGACATGGCGCGCCCGGATCGTTTCGCGGACGCCGATGACCCGGATCGCACCGACGGCTGCGTATTCGCACACCCGGTGAACCGTACCAGCCGCAACGGCGTCACCGGGACGCCGAGTCTCGCCAGCCTGGAGAAAGGCGAGCAGCTGTTCGCCTGGATGGTGGACGACCTGAGCGCGCTGCTGCAGCGCGGCCTGAAAGAGACGCCGCCGCTGGGCCACTCCTATTTCAACCCAGCCTGAGGGCGATGAAGCCGTTATGAAGAGCGCCGAAGAGATAAGCCGCATCCAGCAGGAGCTGAAGAGCAAGGGCGTCAAGTACTGCCTGGGTGCCTACGTCGATATTCATGGCATTCCCAAGGGCAAGTTCGTCCCCATCGATCACCTGGCGCACATGGCCGAAGGCTCGGAGCTCTACACCGGCTACGCGCTGGACGGCCTGGGCCAGGCACCCAACGAGGATGAAATCGCGTCGCTGCCGGATCTGGACCACATCATCCAGCTGCCCTGGCAGCCGGAGGTGGCCTGGATGCCGGCCGACAATACCTTCCACGGCAAGCCCTATGAAATCAACACCCGGGTGGCGCTGAAAAAGGTGCTGACCCAGGCCGCCGAGCTCGGGTACGGCTTCAATCTCGGTATCGAGGGCGAGCTGTTCGTGCTCAAGCAGCACGCCGACGGCAGCCTGTCGATCCCCAATCCCGACGACCGTCTGGTGAAACCCTGCTACGACGTGCGCGGCTTCCTGGACCAGTTCAGCTGGCTGGACAAGGTCGCCACCTGCATCAACGGGCTGGGCTGGGACCTGTATTCCTTCGATCACGAGGACGCCAACGGTCAATACGAGTTTGACTTCAAGTATGCCGATGCGCTCACCACCTGCGACCGTTTCATTTTCTTCCGCTACATGACCAAGCACTACGCCAAGGAAGAAGGGCTGCTGGCGACCTTCATGCCCAAGCCGTTTGCCAACCGCACCGGCAACGGCGCGCACTTCAATATGTCGCTCTACGACCTCGACAGCGGCAACAATCTGTTTGCCTGTGACCCGGCCGACGACCCCAAGGGTCTGGGTCTCACCGAGCTGGGCTACCAGTTCATCGGCGGTATCATCAAACACGGGCGGGCGCTGTGCGCCGTGTTCTCGCCCACCGTGAACAGCTACAAGCGGCTGGTGCGCCAGGGCGACATGGCCTATTTCTCCTGGGCGCCGGTGTTCAATTCCTTCGGCTCCAACAACCGGACCAACTCGGTGCGGGTGCCCATGAACGGCGGGCGCTGCGAATCGCGCAACGCCGACGGCTCGGTGAATCCCTACCTGGCCGCGACCCTGGCGCTGGCGGCCGGGCTGGAGGGCGTACGCGAAGGCATCGACCCCGGCCAGCCCCAGGATGACAATCTGTATGAGCTGAGCGACGCGGAACGCGAGGCGCGCGGCATCGAGTTTCTGCCGCAGAACCTGATCGAGGCGGTCGGCGCCTTCGCCGGCGACCCCTTTGTCGAGCAGGTGCTCGGTACGCAGCTGCGCGACGAGTTCATCCACTACAAGGTCAAGGAGTGGGAGTCCTACCACCAGACGGTTTCCGACTGGGAAGTCGAGCGATACAGTCATCTGTTCTGAGCATGAGCACGGTCGCCAGACAGGTCGTCAGCCGCATCAGCGTGTCGTTGCCCGCGCACCTGCTCAGGCAGCTGGACAGCATGGTGCTGGCGCGGGGCTTCGAAAGCCGCTCGCAGGCGATTGCCGAGATGGTCAATCAGCAGCTGGTCGAGCACCGGCAGGAGCTGGGCGAGGATATCATGGCCGGCACCATTACCCTGGTATACGACCACTCCACGCCGGGACTGAAGCAGCAGCTGGCGGACCTGCAGCACCAGCACCTGAGCGAAGTGATCAGCTCGCTGCACGTGCACCTGATGCACGCCCACACCATGGAGGTGATCCTGGTGCAGGGACCGGCCCAGCAGCTGCAGCGCATCGCCGACCGCATGTTGACCTGCCGGGGTGTGATCACCGGCAAGCTGCAGCTGACCACGGCCATCATTCCGCCGCTGCATCCGCTGCCGTCAGGGAGCTCGTGACTTGTGCGTCGTTGCGCGCGCAGCGCAGCAATCTGTAGATTGCCGATGGTATTGACGGTAGATTGCTTGGTTGCGCCTGCAATGACAGGATGAGCGACTTGATCCAGGTTTCCCTGGAACGAAGTATGTAGAGGAGATACCCGATGTCACAGAGTCCTGCCAGACCGCTCGATCCGCAGCTGGTGCTGTGGGAAGAGCAGGTACCCGGCGGCGCTCACTGGTCCGGTGTGTTGCGTCGCGGTGTCACGTTGCGGGTCACCGACCTGCACGGCGGCGCCAACGTGTCGATGCTGTTTTACAACCAGGAGGACCGGCTGGAGCGCTACAACATGGCCGACACCCTGAAGGGTCAACACACGGCGTTCCTGAGCGCCGGCAAGGTGTGTTATTCCGACATGGGGCGGGTGCTGTGCTCGGTGACCCAGGACAGCTGCGGCTGGCACGACACCATCGGCGGACTGTCCAACGCGCGCATGGTGCAACGCAAGTACGGTGAGGCGCGCTACCAGGAACACCGTAACGACTACTATCGCAACGGCTACGACAGCCTGGTCAATGAGCTGGGCAAATACGGCCTGGGCCGGCGTGATCTGGTCGCCAACCTCAACCTGTTCAGCAAGGTCACGGTGGACGACAGCGGTGCCCTGCAGTTCCACCCGGCCAATTCCGGCGCCGGCGACTGCATCGATCTGCGCTTCGAGATGCCGGCACTGGTGGTACTGTCCACCTGTCAGCACCCGCTGGACCCGGAACCCCGCTATCAACCGCGCAGTATCAGCCTCACGGCCTGGCGCTCGGGCGTGGCCGGAGCGGATGATCCCTGCCGCAATGCGTGTCCGGAAAATCAGCGCGCCTTCATCAACACCGAGCGGCTGTATGCGTGACCGGCGGCGATCGAGAGAGGGGAGTGCGTCATGACCAGTGGATTAGTTGAAAGCCGTCTCGACGCCGCGCAGGCGGCGTTTCGCCAGGTGGTGCCGGCGGGTGAGCCGCTCATGAAGGAAATCAAGAAAGGACAGGCGCTGCGCAACCTGGACCTGGAGGGCAACCAGGCCGTGGATACGCTGTTCTACAGCGCCGCGGATCCGGAACAACGCTATGATGCCAACAACACCATTCGCGAGCAGGGCAACATCTATCTGACCGCGGGCACGGTGCTGCTGTCCAACGAAGGCAACCCGATGCTTACCATCGTCGCCGACACCTGCGGCCGCCATGACACCCTGGGTGGCGCCTGCTCGGCGGAAAGCAACACGGTGCGCTATGCGCTGGAGAAGCGCCACATGCACAGCTGCCGCGACAGTTTCCTGCTGGCGTTGGCCGAATGGGACAACGGCATGAGCAAGCGCGACCTGTCCAGCAACATCAATTTCTTCATGAACGTGCCGGTGACGGCGGACGGCAGGCTGACCTTCGAGGACGGCATCTCGGAGGCGGGCCGTTACGTGGAGCTGCGCGCCGAGATGGATGTGCTGCTGCTGATCTCCAACTGCCCGCAGCTGAACAACCCCTGCAACGCCTATAATCCCACCCCGGTGGAAGTGCTGGTGTGGGACCCGCAGTAAGGACTCCATGGCCGGCGGGACGACCCGCCGTGCCTGATATCGATCCGGGACGACCCGGCAGAGGGACAGTTAACCGCGAAGGACGCTAAGGACGCGAAGCTGAAATCCATATAATTCCGGGAGCCCCATGTGGCACCTGTGTTTCGCGCACGATCAATTGCGCCGGACGGCGGGGGCTGCTACGGAAAAACCTTCGCGTCCTTAGCGTGCTTCGCGGTTAAGCAACGGTTCGCCATGTTTGAAAAAATCCTCATAGCCAACCGCGGTGCCATTGCCTGCCGCATCATCCGTACCCTGAAGCGCATGGGTATCCAGTCGGTCGCGGTCTATTCGGAAGCCGACCGGCATTCGCTGCACGTCAGCCAGGCCGACGAGGCGGTCTGCATCGGGCCGCCGCCCGCCGCGGCCAGTTACCTCGATCACAAGCGTATTCTCCAGGTTGCGCAGGAGACCGGTGCGGGTGCCATTCATCCCGGCTACGGTTTCTTGAGCGAGAACGCCGGCTTCGCCGAGGCCTGCGCAGCGACCGGCATCGCTTTCATCGGCCCCACTGCGAAACAGATGCGCGATTTTGGCCTCAAGCACACGGCAAGGCAGCTGGCACAGGAGAATGGGGTGCCGCTGCTGCCGGGCAGCGGGCTGCTCGATGATCTGCCGCATGCGCGGCGCGAGGCGCTGCGCATCGGTTACCCGGTGATGCTCAAGAGCACCGCCGGCGGTGGCGGCATCGGCATGCAGCTGTGCTGGAGCGAGTCGGAACTGAACGACGCCTACCACTCGGTGGAGCGTCTGGCGCGCAGTAATTTCAGTCAGGGCGGCATC